>JALYFY010000177.1 GCA_030777385.1 Pseudomonadota bacterium
CATCGAGCATTCGTAACGTTTTCGTTGCAGCCATTATTCCGAAAGTCTATCCGACTGCGGCGGAGATATCCGAGGTACTTAGAGCCTATCCGAATAACTCGGTATACTTTACGGTATGCATACAACAACGACATCGGTGCGCTCGCGAGAGCGCACGCGTAATAATCCAACCACCACTGGCTTCCGGGTTTCCGATGCCCTCTGGGCCGTCCTTGAGCCGCTTATCCCCGTGCGCCTCAACACCCACCGCTTCGGCGGAGGTCGACCGCGCGTCCCCGACCGCCGCTGCGCCGATGCCATCTTCTACGTCCTGCGCACTGGCTGCCAGTGGGAAGCCTTGAACCACACCGACTTGTGTGCCAAGTCCACTGCTCACGACCGCTTTCAAGAGTGGGTCGAGGCTGGCGTGTTTGAGAAGCTCTGGTACGCTGGGGTCGAGCAGTTTGATGACTTGAAGGGTATTGACTGGAACTGGTTGAGCATGGATGGAGCGATGACGAAGGCACCGCTCGGGGGGGAAAAAGACGGGGCGCAATCCGACGGACCGTGGCAAGAGCGGTGTCAAGCGCAGTCTGCTCACTGACGGGCACGGTGTTCCGATCGGACTAGCGATCGATGGCGCCAACCGGCATGATATGAAGCTGGTGCGAGCCACGCTGGAGAGCTTGGTAGCTGTGCGGCCCGAGCCGACGGAGGAAGAGCCGCAAGGGATGTGTCTGGACAAAGGCTATGACTACGACGAAGTGCGGAAGATCCTGGCAGAGTTTGGCTTCACGGCGCACATCAAGGCACGAGGAGAGGAGGCCAAAGAGCTGAAGGCGGAAGCAGGGAAGCGGGCGCGGCGCTGGGTGGTGGAACGCAGCCACAGCTGGATGAACCGCTTTCGGCGCATTCTGGTGCGCTGGGACAAGAAGCCGGAGAACTACCTGGCCTTTCTGCATTTCGCCTGTGCCCTGATCTCTTTTCGTGCTGCTGGGTTATTCGGATAGGCTCTTAGCCGCTACGACTGGCCCGCTGGGGCAGCGATAGCGCGTCCGGATCACGGTGGACCAACCGGCACACCTTGGGCGACGCCACGAGGGCGTTCGCGTTGGGCGGCGACTCCGGGGCCGGTTCGGACGGGCGCGTGGTGGCCGGCTTACACCATCTCCGGCTCGCTGGGCGGCGCGCGACGCCTACTGTTCCCCTTCATAGTCGTTGGCTATGAAACTGTGCTCAGACTGACTATACCAACCGGTACACGGCGTGTCAACTAAGGACAACCCGAGGCCGTGCTATACTCGGCAAATAGATGCTTATTAAGGAGGGACGAAGATGTCCGAGCCCCAGGTTTATAAGAATCTGATCGGTGGTGAGTGGGTCGCCAGCCGGAGTAACAACACGTACGCGAACGTCAATCCGGCCGATACACGTGATGTAATCGGCCTGTTTCAGGACTCCACGGCCGAGGATGTCGATGCGGCCGTGACGGCTGCCGCGGCGGCCTACGAAGGCTGGCGCCTGACCCCGGCGCCCAAGCGCGGCGAGATTATCTTCCGCGCGGCCGAGCTGCTGGTCAGGCGCAAGGAGCAGTACGCGCGTGACATGACGCGCGAAATGGGCAAGGTCCTCCGGGAAGCGCGCGGCGATGTCCAGGAAGCAATCGATATGGCCTACTTCATGGCCGGCGAGGGCCGCCGGCTCCACGGCCAGACGACGCCGTCCGAGATGCCGAACAAGTTCCAGATGTCCGTGCGCGTTCCGCTCGGCGTCTGCGGTCTGATCACGCCTTGGAACTTCCCGATGGCGATTCCATCGTGGAAGATCCTCCCGGCCTTGATCCTGGGCAATACAATCGTGATCAAGCCGGCCGAAGATGCGCCCCTGTCGACGATCAACCTGGTCCAGACGTTGATCGACGCCGGCCTTCCACCCGGCGTAATCAACATTGTGACGGGCGATGGACCGCAGGCCGGCGAGCCACTGGTGCGCCATCCTGAGGTCAAGGTGGTTTCGTTCACCGGCTCGACGGAAGTTGGGCATCATATCACCAAAGTCGCCGCGGAGACGATGAAGCATGTGTCGCTTGAAATGGGCGGCAAGAACGCGATCATCGTCATGGACGATGCCGACC
>JALYFY010000178.1 GCA_030777385.1 Pseudomonadota bacterium
GGCGGCGATATCGAGGTTCCGACCATCGACGGTGGCCGGGCCCGGGTGAAGATCCCCGAAGGCTCCCAGACCGGTCGCCAGATGCGCCTGCGCAGCAAGGGCATGCCCGTGCTCCGGTCCAAGGAGATCGGCGACATGTTCATCGAGCTCATGGTCGAGACGCCGGTGAGCCTGACCTCCAAGCAGAAGGAGCTCCTGCGGGAGTTCGACAAGCTGTCCGAGGGCAAGACCAACCCCCAGAGCGCCGGGTTCTTCTCTGCCGTGAAGGGGTTCTGGGACTCGATGAAGGGCTGAGGGCGGTCAAAACCACGTCCATCAGACGCCATCTAGGCCCGATGTTTTGGCGTCGGGCCGAACGGCTCAAGGGCGTTCCGGGCGGCCTAGGCCCAGTGCGCCCGCGAGACCCAGGGCGTCGGTCCGAGGAACGGACGTCCGTCATGGCGCGCCAAGACCGGAGATGCGTTGCACCAAGCGGTGCATCTGCCACCAGGGCCAGCCAGCCTCGCGCATGTAACGCGCGTTGCGGCGCACCCGGACATCGGGGTGGTTCCGCTGCAACTCCAGCCACGCCCACAGACCCGGCGGCCGCGTCCTCTGGGCAAGGCGGCAGAGCGGCTTGAACTCCTCAAGGCCAGTGCCCTCGATGACGACCCGCTGCATCACTGGAAGCAGGCGAGCGATCTCCGCCTCGCTCAGGCTCACCTGCCCGAGCCGCCGCGCGAGGGCCTTCTTGGCATAGCCCGAGCGGAACCACATCGGATCCTCCTCAAGGAAGGTAAGCGCGAAGTCCACAAGGTGGGCGTGCTCGGGAGGCCAGCCGCCCCCACGCGCAGCATCCTTCAAAAACCGCAGAAGCTCTGCCACCTTGCCCTCCGGCGTCCTCCGAAGCCGGGTGGACAGCAAGGCGAGGGAAGCGCGCTCTGGTTCGACCAGGACATGAAGTCCTTTGCGCCTCGTGACCAGATCGAAGGCCTCAATCCAAGGCCCGTAGTCACAAGGGCGGCGGGACGGGATGGTTCGCGCGACCCGGCCGGCTTGCCGAAGAAGCGTGACATGACGGGCGGCGGCCGCGAGCGACATCCGCCCCCAGCGCTCGAGTTGGCCGTCCGGAACGCCGCGCCAATCGAGCTCCTGAAGGGAGCGCATATAACTGCTCTCGTCCGGCATGGAACACCCCAGTTCTGCCCGTTCCATATGGAAGAAGACACCGAAGGCCGCGCCCGGTCGAGCCCGGATTGGTAAACAGGCCCCTCGCTTGGCCTAGGAGGACAGCCACAGCTCCCAGGATGCGCCACCGTCTTAACCATTCCTTAACCACAACCTGCGATCCTCCCAGCATGTCGAACCCGCCCGGCCTCTCCGACTCCCTTGCCCTCTTCCCGACCGACGAGGCCGTGCCGGTCGCGCTCGCGCCGGGCAAGCTCCCCTCCTACATTGCCGACCACCGTGCCCGCCTGCGCGCCCGCTTCAGTGAGGCTGGCGCTCAGGCCCTGCCCGACTACGAACTTCTTGAGCTTCTCCTGTTCCGCATCATCCCGCGTCAGGACGTGAAGCCCCTGGCTCGCCGGCTCCTCGACGAATTCGGCGACATCGCCACCGTCCTCTCCGCCCCGGTCCCGCGGCTGGAGCAGGTCTCCGGTGTCGGTCCTGCCGTGGCGTTGGAGCTTAAGGTCGTGGAGGCCGTCGCTCACCGGATGGCGCGCGCCAAGGTCCTGCGCCGGCATGTGGTGTCTAGTTGGGCGCAGCTTCTCGATTATTGCCACACCGTCATGGCTCATCGGGAGCAGGAGCAGTTCCGCGTCCTGTACCTCGACCGCAAGAACGTCCTCATTGCGGATGAGGAACAGGGCCGCGGCACGGTTGACCATGTGCCAGTCTACCCGCGCGAGGTGGTCAAGCGGGCGCTGGAACTCAACGCGTCCGCCATGATCGTCGTGCACAACCACCCGTCGGGCGATCCGACCCCGTCCCGCGCTGATATCGACATGACCGCCCAGATCGAAGCCGCGGCCAAGGCTCTGGGCCTTGTCCTTCACGACCACCTCATCATCGGACGCGAACGGGAGCTGAGCTTCCGCGCCGAAGGGTTGCTCTAGCCGGACACACCGGCCCCAGCAGCCCCTAGCCGCTGACCCAAAGCTCCACCCGGCGGTTCACCTCCGCGCTCCAAGGCCCCTCGCCTTCGCCATCGCAGCCGATAGGGAGCGCCTCGCCAAAGGCGTGGACGCGCAGGCGCATTCCCTCAGGCAACTGGCCGCCCAGGGCATCTATGAGAGCCTCCCTCACCGCCTCGGCCCGGCGCAACGAAAGGGCCCGGTTCTCCTCTGCCGCTCCTCGTCCATCCGAGAAGCCCGCCAGGATAAGAGTGCGCCCGCTATAGCGGCCCTCCGCAATCTCATGCGAGAGCCGCAGCACCAGCCCGCGTGACACCGGGTCGAGCGCCGTCCCGCTCTCGAAGCGAAAGGTGGTGGACTGACGCGTGAAAGGCCCAAGGACGCGGACCAGCCGCTGCAACTCGCGCAGCGGAACCTCGGGCCCTGCCCCACGAATAGCGGCAGCCAGACGCTCCCCCTGCTCGGCCCAGGGCACAGGCACCGCTTCCGTCCCCACAAGGCCCGCGCGCCGAAGCACGAGTTGCGCCTCGGGCGTGGCCAGGAAATCGACAAAGGCCTGCGCTTCCGGGGCCAGCCGCCGCATGGGCTGGAGAAGCGCAAGAGGCATCGTCAGAGGATAGTCCCCGGCCCGCACGGCCGATGGACGCGGCACCCAAGGTAGTCGGCACTGGCCAACCAGAGCCATCGGCTGCGCCTCGCCAAAGCTTTCGAATGGCAGGATGCCGAGCGCCTGGGGATCATCCGCTACCGCTTGCCGCATCGCCGCCTCGTCCTCGTGACGGATCACCTGCGGAGAAAGCTCGCGCTCCGTAGCGTCCAGAACCTCCGCGACAAACGCCTGCACCAGCGCCGACCTGTCCGGCCCCAGATGAGCCCGAATCGGCACGTCCTCGCCGCCCAGATCGGCCCAACTCGTCACCTCGCCCGCATAGACGCGCGCCAGATCCTCCAACGTGATGCGCCCCACCCGCTGCCCGGGCCCGGTCACGGGCACCAGCGCCCCCTGCGCCAGAAGTCTCAGCCGAAGCTCACCCGTCCCACCTAGGCCCGCCTCGATAAGCCGCTCGGTTTCCTCTGGAAGCGGCGCACGGGCCAGCACGGCCAGATCGGCCTCGTTGGACAGGAGGTCTGCAATACCGTCCGAGGTGGTGGTCAGCCGAAGCGACAGTCGCAGCACCTCCTGACCATCGTCACGCAGGATGTAAGCGCCAGCCCGCTCCAAGTCCCAGCCCTGAGCGGCGGCAAAGCCCTCCACCAGGGCCGGCA
>JALYFY010000179.1 GCA_030777385.1 Pseudomonadota bacterium
CGGCCGGCCCGCGCATGGCGCTGTCCTTCGATGTGGACGCGCCGGACGAGCGGGCAGGTGGCGTCGAGCACCGAGAGCTGACGGCCGGCTGCTTCGCGCTCCACCGCTTTCGGAACCCCGTGGGCGCTGAAGATGGCAACTGCGCCGTCCGGAATCTGCGAGATGTCCTCGACGAAGATGGCGCCCTTGCGTTTGAGGTCTTCCACAACACGGCCGTTATGCACGATCTCGTGGCGCACATAGACGGGCTTTCCCGTATGCGCGAGAGCATCCTCGACGGCTCGAATAGCGCGCTCGACGCCGGCGCAGAAGCCGCGTGGTGCAGCCAGCAGAACGGTAAGGGGCGGATGCTCCTGGATCATGCGGCATCCTCCGTCTTCAAGGAGCGATCACGGGAGAGGGACGGGCGACTGCACCGGGCATGGCGCAGGATGGAGGCTGCGTGCTCCCCGGCCATGACGGCGCTTTCGATGGTGGCGGGAAGCGAGCCGATCCAGTCGCCTGCCAGGGCAAGGTTCTGGAAAGGCCGCAGAGGGGGTTGCGGGAGCGTCTCCGCTGCCTGCCGGATCGTGGCGCGCTTTTCCTTCACCACCCGGGTTTCGGGCTGCTGATCGATGGATGCCTCGACGCCGAGCGAGCGGAGCGCCGGCACGATTTCGCGCCAGATCCGGGCTGCCACATCGGACGCATTGTGATCGACCACGTGATCGGCGGCCGAGACGGTGACGCTCACATGATCGGGCCGGATCAAGGCCCACTGGGCAAGCGTGCCGGTGAAGCCGATGAAGCGGGGTCGCTCAAGGCCCTGAATGCGGTAATGAACGTTGAGGATCGGCTCGAACGTTTTCGGCACAGGCAGGGCCGGCAGGAGGCGCTCCACCTCATAGGGAGGCAGGGCCAGGATCACCCGATCATCGGGACCGAGCATCACGGTGCGGTCCGTGAGCGCGAGCCCGATGACGCGCTCTTGGCTCAGCAGAAGCATGCGCAGGCGCTGCCCGGTGAGGACGGATGCGCCTCTGGCCTGCAGGGTGGCGACAGCCGGCTCGATCAGGTCCTGGCTCAAGCCGTTTCGTGCCACCAGGAGCCTCCCGGCACCCGGCATAATGAGCCGCCTCAGGGCACAGGCGAGGCGCTGCGACGAGGCCCGCGATGTGGGCGTGTTGAGCACCGCCACCGTCAGGGGCTCGATCAGGCTCTCCATGATCGGCCGATTGCCGATGATGGAAGCCACCGAGCAATCCCTCGATGCGAAGACAAGGCGAAGGATCCGCCCGAGATCGGACAGGGTCAGGTCCTGCGGGCGGCGCGAAGAGAGCAGCCAGGACCAGGGGGAGAGGCCAACCCTTCGGGTTTCCCCCGTCCGGCCGTTGTACAGGGGCAGGCCCTTGGGCTCGGGCTCGAACCAGCGCTCCCGCGCCCCGATGGCTTTCAGAAGATCGAGCGCGCACCCATTGGCGGTGAACAGCACATGGGTGCCGTTGTCATGGTTGAAGGCGTCCCCGTTCTGGAGGGTTCGGCAACGCCCGCCGGGTTGCGGCGCAGCCTCATAGAGGATGGCCTCGCCGCCATCGGCCGTGACCGCAAGGGCGGCGCTCAGGCCTGCAATGCCCCCTCCGATGATATGGGTGCGCCTGATCGTCATGCAGGCCTCATGGCGCGGGTGATCAGCTGAAGCCGGTCCGTGGTGCTCAGGCGAAGCTTTCCTTGGCGCACGCCCCAGCCGCGCGCCTCGAGGCGCGAGAGCACCCGGCGATAGTTCTCCATCATCAGGATGGCGGGCTTGAGGGCCGCGCGGTCGAGCCGCATCAGGGCGTCGTCTGCCGCCGCAAAGCCCGTGCGTGCTTCCTCGGCAAGGCTCTCGCAGACGCGGGCAAAGCGCGGATCGGCCACGAGGGCTGCTGCCGGAGCGTCCTGGATGCCCA
This sequence comes from Pseudomonadota bacterium, assembly GCA_030777385.1. GTDB lineage: Bacteria > Pseudomonadota > Alphaproteobacteria > Rhizobiales > Beijerinckiaceae > Microvirga. The sequence continues at coordinate 1,926 of JALYFY010000179.1, forward strand.
GTTGCGCGAGGCGCGAGAGGGGGATGTAGACCCGTTCGCAGGCCGCATCCTCGTCCACATCGCGCAGGATGTTCACGAGTTGCAGGGTGCGTCCGAGATTGAGCGCGAAGTCATGAGCGGAGGGCGCGCCGAAGATGCGGATCGAGAGCGCTCCGACGGAGCCTGCCACCCGGCGGCCATAGAGGCTGAGCTCATAGTCGCTTGCCAGGCGCACCCGGTCGGCGCTGTCCGTCTCCATGCCGTCAAGCAGGGCATGGCACTCCTCCAGGGGCAGCTTGAAGAGGCTGGACGCGCGGGCAAGCTCCCGTCCGATCGGCGTTTCCGGAGCCCGATGCAGGCGGTCGATCTCGCGCCGCCAGTCGCGCAGGAATGCTCGCTTCTCGGAGGCCGGCGCTGCGCCGTCGGCAATGTCGTCGGCCGCACGGCAGAAGGCATAGACCGCGTGCATGGCGCGGCGACGCTCCCGCTCGAGGCTTTGCATGCCGAGACGGAACGATGAGCCCGAGCGGCGCACCACTGCTGCCGTGACCCGAGGATCGCTGCTGACTGGCTGCCGCGCCAAGCCGCCAAGCCCGCGTAAAAAGGCCTTGAGGGCATCCGGCCTGTTCACCTGCACGCGTTCCAGAACCGGATCGCCAAGACGCAGGCGCCGGCTTAAAGTTTGAGCAAGCGCGATCGTGGCGATGCTCTGAGCCCGCAGACGCCTGTTCTGCAGATGCTCCGGCAGGCATTGCGCCTGATCGATCAGCGCGTCGACGCGATCGAGCATGGCGTCGAACACCTTGCGGCGGACGGCAGCCTGCGACGGATCGAAGAAGGCCGTCTCGGAGCCAGCCGCCATCATCCACCGAATCGGAATGTAGATCCGCCCCAGGCGCTCGCGGTCGTCGCCGCAATCCTGGAGGTGGTTGAGGATCTGGAGCGCCGTGCAGAGGGCATCAGCCGGCGCTTGCGCGGCGATGCGCTCCCCATGAAGGGCAAGGAGGAAGCGGCCGACCGGGTTGGCGGAGAATCGGCAGTAGTCGACCAATTCCGCCCACTCATTGTAGCGGGCCTTCACCACATCTTGGCGGAAGGCGCGCAGCAGGTCGCGGGCCTGAACGAGGCCGGCCCTGTGCCGCTTGTCGGCTTCATGCAGGCGCGCCGCTTCGGGAACGCTCGGGTCGCCCGACACGAGCGCCTGTTCCAGGCTATCAAGCTGCTTCAGCTTTTCGGCGGCTCCCATGTGGGGGGCGTCGGCCACATCGTCTGCCTTGCGGGCAAAGCTATAGAAGGCGAGGGCCGCATCCCGGTGCGCGGACGACAGCACGAGAGACGCCACGGGAAAATTCTCGTTCCGCGGCTTTTTCGATGCTTCTTTCACGCCCGCCTGCATTGCGTCACCCCACGGGATACAGCCGCCCCTTCCATCCTGCACGGCGGGCTCTGCCGATCCGCAGGAGCACGCTCCATTGGATGGCAAGACCCACGAGGGTGGTGAAGGGATGCAAGGGAATGGACCAGGGATTTTCCCGCGTCACGACGGTGACCACAGTGCGGGATGAAAGCGACAGAAGCGCCGCAAGAGCGATGGGCCATGTAGGCCAAAGCGGCAGAAGAGCGAACGGCAGGACGTGTCCGCCCAGCAGCAGGATCGTCCAGACAGGCAGGGCAACCGGTGTGGCCATGCCCTCATGGGCGTTCTTGGCAAAGCCCATCCACGCATCCTGGAAGCCCGTGTACATCCGGCAGGCAGCAAGCCTCTCGCCCGGCACGAGATCCGTCATAAGCCCCTTGCGGCGAAAGAGCCGCGCCAGCTGAATGCCGTCATGAATACGCGAATGGATCGCCGCATGGCCTCCGCTCAATCGATAGGCCTCGCGCTCCACGAGCATGAGCTGACCGCAGGCCGCGCCCAATCCCGGATCGCGGGACAGGCGCATGAAGCCCATGGGCAGATAGCCGAGAAGCAGCAGATTGATGGTCGGGACGGTGAGCAGTTCGCCGGGCGAGCATATGATCTGGCGCGGGACGGCGCTCACAAGACCGGCGTCGGTTGCCTGTGCATGGCCTGCGAGCAGGGCTGCCGCATGGGGCTCAAGCCTGACATCTGCATCCACGAAAAGAAAATGCGTGCCGCGCGCTGCCTCAGAAAGATGATGGCAGGCATGAACCTTGCCAGTCCATCCGTCCTCCAGGGGAGGAGCGGTGAGGAGGCGGACCCGTGCATCGCGGGCCGCATAGGCGCGGACGATTTCCGGCGTCTCATCCGTCGAGCCGTCGTCCATGACCAGGATCTCGACGGGCACGCCCACGCTTCTCAAGGCGGCATCGAGAGCAGGACCGATGTTCGCCGCTTCGTTGCGGGCGGGGATGAGAATGGAGACGAGAACGTCACCTTGCGGGGAGCGCCGTGGCGTTGCCCGCAGGATGTTCAGGTTCATGACAACGAGCACCGCGGGAAGAGCCGCCAGCGCCAGCAGGATGAGGCCGAGGATCATCGTCATGCGTGCCCCTCATGCGAGGGGTCGAAGGTGCGGCCGCGCAGGGCAGCCGACACCCTGCGCCATCCATCGTAGACACCGCCTATTCCGGCGCGGCCTTCGAGCACGGCGCGGAAGCGGGCCGGATCACGGCTCTGCACATCCGCGCTCAAGCGTTCGAGGGCTCCGGCGAGGCTCGATTCCAGCCGCTCCAGGCGGGCCGGTCGCGCGAGGGTCAGAAGGTCACGTCCCTGGATGGGAGCGCCGAAGGCGATGAACGCTTCCGCGCCGCGCTCCAGCCAGAAGCCGTATTCGATGGCGAGCGGCAGGACCGTGCAATCGGGCGACAGTTCGATCACGCGGGCGACGCCCGGCTTCAACCCCAGCGGCCGCTCGCGAATGTCGCTGAAGCGTCCTTGCGCGGTGATCCACAGGGAGCGATTCTGCGCGGAAAGAATCTCCGCGCTGACCTTGAGAAAATCCGCTGCGCCACGGGGCGTGTCGAGATCGACGCCGAATGCGCCGATGCGGCCGAAGACTCCGTATTGCTTCAGCATTTCGGCATCGATGGGAGCATAGCTCTCGTAGGCCGGAAAGAAGCGGTCGGCCGCGAGGATATAGACGGCCGCATCCCACCAGGCGGGATGATTGGAATAGACGATGACGGGGCCGCTTGGAGGTGCCGCGGGCATGCCCCATTGGGCGATCCGCAACGCATTCATGTGACGGGTAAAATAGCGCCGAAAGGTGGAGACCATGAAGCGGTGAAGCAGAGCGGAGCGGCGCGCGACCGGGGAGGCTCTCGTGCCTCGAAGGGGAGAGCGCTCTCTGGCTGGCTGATCCGCTTCCTGCTTCAAGACACGTTCCGTAAGTTCTCGACCTTATGGTCCGCATCGAGGGCATCGGCTGCGATCCAGCCCGACATCATGACCATCGGCATGCCAGGACCGGGATGAGCCGCGCCGCCTGCAAGGTAAAGGCCGCGCACCTGCCGGCTGCGGTTGCCCGGCTTGAAGGCGCCCATGAACTTGCCGTGGCTCGCCAATCCGTAAATGGCACCGTTGAGCACCTTGTAGCGGTCGTGGATGTCCTGCGGCGTGAGATGGCGCTCGACGACGATGCGTTCCTCGATATCGCTCATGCCCGCCGTGCGTTTCAGCTTGTCGAGAATGACCTGGCGGTAGGCCGGGAACATCTGCGACCAGTCATGATGCGGGCGAAGGTAGGGCGTGTGGACGAGAACATAGAGCGCCTCGCCGCCTTCCGGCGCCACGGTCGGATCCGTCATGGCAGGCGCCGCCAGATAGCAGGTGGGATCGGGCGCGGGCTCGCCCCGGCGGTAGATATAGTCGAACTCCTCCTCGGGATCGCGGGAGAACACGAAGTCGTGGTGGAGGACGTGATCGTAGCGCTTCTTGAGGCCGAGATAGAGCACAACGCCGGAACAGGCGGGCTCGAAGTCCTTGCGTGCGTAGTGCTCGCCCACTTCGCCGCCGACGAGTTCGCGATAGGTGCGGATCGAGTCCATGTTGGAGATGACGTTGTCGTATTGCGCCACATCGCCATTCGCCAGCACGAGACCTGTCACGGCGCCGTTCTCGATGTTGAGCGAAGCCACGTCGCTCTCGGTCTTGAAGGTGGTGCCGAGTTCCGTCGCGAGCTTTGCCAGCGCCTCCGCCACGGCACGGGTGCCGCCCATGGGATACCAGACGCCGTCGGCCGCCTGCATGTGAGCGATGGCGCAGAGCACGGCTGGCGAGCCATAGGGCGAGGAGCCGACATACTGCGTGAAGTGATCGAGCATCTGCGCCAGACGCTCGTCCTTCACCTTGGAGCGGATGGTGCCGGCGACCGAGGATCCCATGCGCAGGGACAGAACATCCCGCAAGGTCCCGGGATTCATGTTGGCGCGGATGTTGATGGTGTCGAACAGATCCTCCACCGGCTTCCAGAAGAAGAACTTGTTCGAGATATCGTGAAGATGGGAGGAGATCTCCTGAAAGCGCTTGTAGCCCTCGCCTGAGCCTTTGCCGGGCGCGAACCGGTCCATGGTCTGCGCCATGGCGTCGATGTTCTCCTGCAGGTCGATCTGTGTGCCGTCGTCAAAGAAGCAGCGCCATTGCGGATCGAGCCGCACGAGGTCGAGATAATCGGAGAGGTTGCGTCCGGCTTCCGCGAAGATGCGCTCCAGCACCCGGGGCACGGTGAGGATCGTCGGCCCCATGTCGAAGCGAAAGCCGTCCTCGTGCAGCACCGCCGCCTTGCCGCCGATCCAGGCGTTCTTGTCATAGAGCGTAACCCTGTGACCGCGGGCCGCCGCGACGCAGGCTGCAGCCAGCCCACCCAGTCCCCCGCCGATGACGGCGACCGAAGTTCCTTGAGCGTTCACGAAGTCCTCCCGCAGGGCACGAGCCTATCGTTCATGAGGCGCATGTCCAGTCGTGTTGGTTCTAGGAAGCCCATCCTCCACTTCAAGGCAGTTCACGCAGGTTTGGGCGGCGGGCGCAAATCATGCGCAGCGAACGGCCTCCGGGCGCGCGAATCACCGGATCGAAGCCGGCATCGATCAAGCGTGGCCGCATATGATCGATGCCTCGCGTATTGCCTCCCCAGAGGAGGTTCTTCAGTCGGTTGACCGCCGATGCGGTCCCTTGTCCTTCTTGGGCAAGAACCGCCACCAGAAGCCAGCCACCGGGCCTCAAGGCGCGGAAGATCCGCTCCGTGGCATCCTGGATGATCGCGTCGGACAGGAACATCTGGGGCAGGAAGGCGAGGTCGAAGGCTGCCCTATCCTCCAGGCTCTCGATCCGTTCGCGGCGGATGGCGATGCGATCCGCCAGGCGGGCTTCCTGCACATGCCGATCGCCGATAGCAGCAGGATGGGAGGCAGGCTCAAGAGCCACGGCCGTGAGATGGGGAAAGCGGCTGCAAAGGGCGATCGACAGGCCTGCGGCTCCGGCGCCGACATCGAGCAGCGCTGCCCCGGGCTTTCCCAGGCGTGCTACGAGGCCCGGCAGGAACTGCAGCTTCGGGAGTGCCTTTGTGGTCCAGAGCCGCGTCAAAGCTCCTTGGGCCTCGATGACGGCTTCATCCGTATGGGACCAGCCGTCGAGCGCGAGGGTGCCATCGCCAAGCCTGCGCCGAAAATCTTCCGTTTGCAGGAGGGGCGCGCGCAAGGCTGCCCGGAAGGTTGCAGCGCCTTCGGGCGACGTGAAGGGCAGCAGGGCCGGTGCGGCTTTCGCCCGATCCTGCTCCCACACCACGAAGCCGTAGTCTGCAAGGACATCAAGCAGGCTCCGGACGAGAGCGGGCGGCATGGATAGGTCCCTGGCCAAGGCTTCGGGCGTCACCGGTTTCCCAAGACGGGTGAGCAGGCCGCTCTCGGCACAAGCTGCCAGAGCGCTGGCAGACCAGATGGCGGTATCGGCCTCCTCGAGAACCTTCAGGACATCGTCGGGTTTCCGCCACGGAGCAAGGCTACGAGGCGAGCGCCAGGAGTTCCATCCGAGGGAGTTCAGCCCGATGCGGTCTCCACCATGAGACAGGAGGGCATAGGCGCGCCACAGCATGGCAGCCCTACAAGGCCGCTTCGCCGGCTGGTTCGATGGCCGGTGCCGGCTCCCGATCCTGGCCAACCTTTCGGCGCTCCCGGTCCTCCAGGAGCAGGCGCGCCGTAATGCGCGCGCCCTCGTAGATGACCGGCAGGCCGCTGCCGGGATGCGTGCCGCCGCCGACCAGATAGACATTGCGGCCGAACCGGTTGTGCGGCCGGAAATACAGCATCTGGGTCAGGTTGTGCGCGAGGTTGAAGGTGGCGCCCTCGAAGACGGCGAAATCATCCTGCCAGCCGTTCGGCGTCACGACCCGTTCGAAGCGGATGCGGCTCTCGATATCCTCAAGGCCGAGCAGCTTCAGCCGCTCGAGGGCGATCTTGCGATAGCG
>JALYFY010000180.1 GCA_030777385.1 Pseudomonadota bacterium
GCCGGTAGGTTTACGAGATCGTCGAAGCGGGCCGCAGCCCAGCCGAAGGCTTCGTGCCGGGGCGTGCGGTGGCCGATCATGCTGTCTGCGGTGTTCGTCGCCTTGTAGAGGGCGGCGCCCGGAAGGCCAACAAGTCCGAGCCAGAAGGCAGGTGCGACGATCCCGTCGGAGAAGTTCTCCGCCAGGCTTTCGATGGCGGCGCGGGAGACGCCCGCCTCGTCGAGGCTCTTAGGGTTGCGCCCGACGATCATCGAGACGGCCGTTCTCCCGCCTTCGATCCCGCCCTCGCGCAAGCCCTTCGACACGGCCGCCACATGCTCATGAAGACTGCGCTGGGCAATGAGGCTGCTGGCGAGAACAGCCAGCATGGCGATCCCAAGCCAACCGAGCCCGAGGAGCAGAGCCTGCACAGTTCCGGCCAAAAGTGCCGTGACGGCCAGGAGAGCCAGCAGAGCGAGGGCGCCGGCGGCCCGGCGCCGGCCCCCAGACCAAGCCTCCCGGTTCAGGGTTCGATCAAGCCCCTTGATAAGCCCGCCGATCCAGGTGACGGGATGCCCGATCCACGTATAAAGGCGACCGGGATAGCCCAACGCTGCCTCTGCCGCGAGGGCGAGGGTTAGGATCAGCAGGCTGTCGGAGAGGGCCATGGGTGTGATCGATGAATGAGACGCGGATCTGGCACGGGGGTGACCTGGACGAGGCCCGGCAGCTCTTTCCGGAAGCGCCCGAACCGTGGATCGACCTGTCGACGGGGATCAACCCCATACCCTATCCGGTGCCCCCCTTGCCACCCTCCTCGTTCGAGCGCCTTCCTTCTCCCGCCGCTCACCGGGACCTGGAACAGGCAGCGGCCGAGGCCTATGGGGCGACGGATGCCGCGATGGTGGTGGCGGCGCCGGGAACGCAGGTGCTGATCAGCCTGCTGCCGCTCCTCCGGCCCCGCTCCCGCGTTGCCGTCCTGGGACCTACCTATGCGGAGCATGCCTATGCGTGGCGCAACGGAGACCATGCGGTGTACGAGGTTGCAACCCTTGAGGAGGCTGGCGACCAGGATGTGGCCGTCCTCGTCAATCCCAACAACCCGGACGGCAGAAGCTTCGATCGGGAAGCGTTGCTAGAACTCGCCGGGCGCCTCCAGCAGCATGGCGGCTGGCTCGTGATCGACGAAGCGTTTGCGGATTTCGATTCCGGGGAAACGCTCGTTGCCGCGCTGCCGCACAACGCCATCGTCCTGCGCTCCTTCGGCAAGACATATGGACTGGCCGGCATCAGGCTCGGCTTTGCTGTCGCACACAGCCGCATAGCGGTGCGATTGAGAGCGGCTCTCGGCCCCTGGGCCGTGTCGGGCCTCGCTATCGAGGTGGGGCGGCAGGCTCTGCGGGATCGCGCGTGGTGGGCGGCTGCGCAGCAGGCGCGGGCAGCCGACGCCCGCCGCCTCGATGCGCTCCTGAGGCCACTCTCGGATCGACCACTGCGAGGCACGAGCCTCTACCGGCTGACGGAAAGCAGCAAAGGTCGGGAGTTGTTCTCTCATCTGGGCAGGCACGGCATCTGGGTTCGTCGCTTCCAGTACAATCCGAGCTTTCTGCGGTTCGGACTGCCTGGCGACGAGGCTTCCTGGCTGCGCCTTCGTGAGGTCCTGTCTGGCTTTTGACGGGACAGTGGACGTTCAGCGTTCCGGCTGCGCTGAAAAGAAAAAGCCGCGAACCAGTCTACTGAACTGATTCACGGCTTGGATCCATGTTTGCCCCCCAAACATGGAAGTGTATTAAAATATATCTTTGGTGACTGTCTAAGCAATTGCCCCGCATCAATGGGATTAGTCTATAGGCTGATTTGCTCGTTGAGAGAAATAGGGAAAAGTACGTACCCTATACGGCCAGGCTTGGGGCTGATTACATCGGGCTTGAGTGCTAACCTTTGCTATTGCGTTGTGTTCGAGTATCGGAAAGGCCCATTTTCAGGGATTTTCATGCACCCTATTCTTCCAAAGCGTGAGCATCCATGAACCGCCGGGCTCAGAATTCGATGTAGAAGCTGGAGCCGACAGAGACTGCGGTACAAAGTGTCGCGCCTTGGCGAAGAAGGCGCCATTGTTCCTGAATAGGTTCTTCTCTGAGGAACCAGCACAAGGCCGCAGAGTTCAGACCCTTTGATCATCCCCAAGGAGAGCAACATGGGTCCTCGTAGATGGACGGCGCTTGCCGCGATTGCACTTGCGGTCGTGGCTGTCTTCTTCGCCCTTCGTGAAACACATTCCGACCAGGAAAACGCACCCGGGCGCGCAGCTAGCCAGGAAACCATCAAGCAGATCCCGTCCAACCCGGACACCGTCCCTGCTCGCTAAAGGGCGGGGCATCGTCCAAGACTGCCTCTAGGGATCGATCTCGAGCTTCAATCTGATCTTGACCGCCGGCAGCTCCAAGATCTCGGCCAGCTGCTGGCGGGCCTCTTCGAGAACACCTTCAGTAAGCGGAGCAAGACCCTTCGGGACGCCCTGCAGATCAAGCGGTGACGGAGGGGCTTCCGGCATATCGTCGGCATCGCTGTCGGATAGGCTCTGAAGTTCGTCCAGGAAGAGAACCCCATGCGTTCTTCCGTTCGACCACATGAGCTGAACGGGCATGGTCTGATCCAGGGCGGGGATTTCCAGCTGAAACTCGCGCGGGAGATCAATGCTATCCGGAAGCCAAATGCGTGCTCCCGTCCCGGATATATCTCTCAGTGTGCATTGAGTCTTCGGCGCGTGCCTGTCGAGCACGATGCGCCCTTCCAAGATTGAAGGCAGGCGCTCACTCTGACGACGGTCTCGCATGGAAGTCACCTTTCAATGCGCTTCCTTCTCCGGCGGATATTAGCAGATTTTGGGGGAAATATCTTAAGAAGGCACAAAGCTTGGCGGCTTGAGTTCCCCTGGCTAGCGGCCCAGGCGCTTCGCATTGGCCTGCACCTTCTTGCGATACCCTTTCACCACCTTATGAGCGGACCCGCCGGCTGCGATGGTGGCCGCTGCTTCGGCAAAAGCCGTCATCTTCTCCGTTACCATCAGCAGGTTCTCGGCCGCCGTTCCTCGGCCCATGGCGGCTTGGGACAGGCGGGTCCAGATCACCATCTGAGCCTCAATGGCGAGCATGGTGGCGTCTGTGGTGAGCTTCATCCAGGGGAGCAGCATGGGGTGCTTTCAGGTTGGCGACGGATTGGTAACACCAGGATCCGGCTTTTGATCCGCTCACGAGAAGGATCAACGATGAACGCAAAGGTTCCCTGTTGTCCGAAATAGTGAGCGGGGATTCAGGGTCAATTTTCCTGAACAAGGGTGTCGTCTAACATAGATCATGCAAGGATGGGAGAGGTCTTCCATCAACCCTCCAAACGAGTGGGATGAGGCGTGCCCCGCTATTATATCGACGTAAGGAGCCACTTCGGAATCAACGAGGATCCAAGCGGCGTCGAGCTGCCGGATATTTCCGCTGCCCGGACGGAAGCCTTGAAGGTCGCGGAGAATCTTCTGAAGAGTTGGGCTGGAATGTCGCCGGAATATGGCAGCGAGGTTGTCATCGAAATCGTGGGGGAGGATCTGCGCCCTGTTCTGATCATCCCATGCGTGGACATCGATCTCGTTCAGCGGGATTGAAGTTGAGAGCAGCCTTGCCTGACATGCACCAGTCAAACATTCCTTCGGCATCGCCTCGAAGCAGCGCTTGAGCGCTGCACATTTTGATCCTCAGCATCGGCTTGGATGGAATGTCGTTTTGCTGCTCGCAATTAAGCAGCGCCTTGAGGCGCATTAATCTGTGCTTCAACGGCAAACGACGGAAGTCCTGCGC
>JALYFY010000181.1 GCA_030777385.1 Pseudomonadota bacterium
TGGCACGACAGTGCCGTCAATCTTCCTCTTCCAGCGGCTCTGTCTTCCGCAAGGCAGAGGGCGTTTGGTCTTTTCAGCACCAAGATGCCGGATTTTCTGCCGTTTGGCTTTGGCGGCACGATGATGATCATCGCGTGTCTTGGCCTCTGCACACGCTGCATGCGCAGGACCCATGTTGTCGGGCTCGTCCGCTCCACCCAGTTCCAGCGCGCGGATGTGCTCGATGATCCAACGCTCGCGGACACCATCGATGCGCCGATCACAGATCACGCAGATCCCGCGAGCTCGTTCCCAAATGGCAAGCCGCACCCGAGGTGAGAGCTGGACCCTTTGCGTCGTGCCGAGTTCTGACGTTTCCACGAGAGGCATGCCGCATGCTCTTCAGCGATCGAGCATGCCAGGAGCCTCTTCACCCGGGATCGGGGGAGAAGCGTCGTCCCTTTGCCCTTCGGTTGGAAGGTTTGTGCTGTCGTTAGTCTCAACGGGAACGAGCCGAACCCGGAGTCCGACTGAGGCGACTGTCAGCCCTTGAAAGCCATGGGGCGCGGCCAGCGGAGCTGCGCCGCATGACCGCTTTCCAGACGAGCCGTCGCGCTGTTCACGAGCCTGAACGGTTTCGGTGTTCTGGTCGCAGTCAGCCGTCACCGAGGGCAGGTTCTGTGAGGGCGAAGCGTCAACAAGGGCGAGCACATGGTCTGCGCGGCGAACGAGAGCTGCCGTTGTGACACGATCAAACCCGAATTGCTGGTTGAAGGGATCCCGCAGCAGCAGCGCAAGTTCCTGGATGAAGCGGATCAGGAGATCGCAATCGCGGCAGGTGCGCAGGGCCGCTTCTTCCGCAGCGTCCCCATCACGCGCGATTAGAGCCTCGACAACGGCTCGCGCCGAGCGGATGCCATAGCGGAGTTCAGCGGGAGGGTATGAGGTCTCAACGAATCGGCCCTGATCATCAATCATGCGGGAAGCTCCCAAACGGCGCTTTTTACGTTATAATGTTAATATGCTGTTACGTCAACCGTTTTTGGTTTCAGTCTCGCCTCCAGCCTTCGGATGACGCCGCGCTCCCTACACCCTGTGGTCTGAGAACAGTCTGCCGAACCTGGCTTGCAAGATCGATTTTGGCAGAACGAAGCCAACCGCATCGGTCGTGGCTGGTCTTCGGACGAGGCACGATGAAGCGACAGGATCCCCCGATCTTTTTCCCTCCTCGCGTGTTGTGCTTCCTGCGTTCACTGGAGGATCGGAGAGGAATGGCGGTCAACGGGGACATTCTGGATTGCCTGATTGTCGGCGGCGGGCCGGCGGGGTTGACGGCGGCGTTGTATCTGGCCCGCTTCAAGCGGCGGTTTCGGGTGATCGACAGCGGGTCGCCCCGGGCGGCCTGGATCCCCACCAGCCACAACATCCCCATGTTCGCGGAAGGGATCTCGGGCAAGGATCTCCTGGCGCGGGCCCGGACCAATCTTGAGCAGTACGGGGATTGCATCTTGCCCGGCATGGTCACGGGCCTGCGCAAGCAGCCCGACCGCTTCATCGCCGTGGTGGAGGGCCATGACGGCTCCACGAGCCAGATTGCTGCGCGCCGGGTCGTGATCGCCACGGGAGCCGTCGATATCGAGCCCGACCTGCCGGACGTGCCCAACGCGATCCAGCAGGGGCTCGTGCGCTACTGCCCAATCTGCGACGGCTACGAATCCCGTGACCAGAAGATCGCCGTCATCGCCTATGGGGCTCACGGGATCGGAGAGGCGGTCTTCATCGCCCGCACCTATTCCAGGGACGTAACGCTTCTGACCTTGGGGCAGCACCTGGAGCTTGATGCCGAGCAGCAGGCGAAGCTCGACGAACATGGGATCAAGGTGGTGGAGGCTCCTGTCGAGTCGCTTGCCATGGAGAACGACCGGATCTCTGCCGTGAACGTCGCCGGCACAGAGCATCGCTTCGATGTGCTCTACTCGGCGCTTGGCCTCAAGTATCGCTCCGATCTCGCCATCTCCCTCGGGGCCGAGCACGACCCGTCAGGCAGCCTGATCGTCGATAGCCATTGCCAGACCAGCGTCAAAGGTCTGTACGCGGCCGGCGACATCGTCCGGGGGATCGACCAGATCGTGGTCGGCATGAGCCACGCGGCCGTGGCTGCGACCCACATCCACAACCACTGCGAGCTGCCAACCGAGGACGAGCCGGGCGGCGCCTGAGACTCTCGTTAGGTAAGGGCCTTGGCCAAGATCGGCAGGCTAATGTCCATGCGGTAGTCCACAGAGGAGTGATCGTCGTGGAACTCCTCGTAGGTATGGGCAACGCCGGCTGCCTCGAGTTTCCGGTGCATGAGCCGTGAGCCATAGACCATGTTGTACTGGTCGATGTCTCCGCATTCGATGAAGAAGGCTTTCAGCTGGCGCAGGT
>JALYFY010000182.1 GCA_030777385.1 Pseudomonadota bacterium
CCAAACCGACGCTCACTGTCTACACCTACAGCTCCTTTGCCGGAAAATATGGTCCCGGCAAGCCGGTGAAGGAGCGCTTCGAGGCGACCTGCGGCTGCGAGCTCAACTGGGTCACGGCCGAAGACGCAGGCAGCCTGCTCGGGCGCCTGCGCCTGGAGGGCGAGAACACCAAGGCCGATGCCGTCGTGGGCCTCGACATGAACCTTGCGGCCGAAGCCAAGGCTCTCAACCTTTTTGCCTCGCATGGCGCCGACGTGAAGGACCTGTCGCTTCCGATTGCATGGAAGGACGATACGTTCATCCCGTTCGACTGGGGCTACTACGCCTTCGTGTATGATGCCAACAAGCTGCCCAATCCACCCAAGAGTCTGAAGGAACTGATCGACAACCCCAATGGCCCCAAGGTCGTTCTGCAGGATCCCCGCACCAGCGCGCCGGGTCTTGGCCTGCTGCTCTGGATGCAGAAGGTCTATGGCGAGAAGGCCGGGGAGGCTTGGGGCAAGCTGAAGCCCCGCGTCGTCACCTTTACCAAGGGCTGGTCGGAAGCCTATGGGCTCTTCATGAAGGGCGAGGCCGACATGGTGATGTCCTACACTACGTCTCCCGCCTATCACATCGTGGCGGAGAAGAAGGACAACTACAAAGCCGCCGCCTTCACTGAGGGACACTACCTTCACGTGGAGCTTGCCGGCATGACCCGCACCACGAAGCAGCCGGAACTGGCCAAGAAGTTCATGGCCTTCATCCTCAGCGAACCGTTCCAAACGGCCATTCCTGAGACCAACTGGATGTACCCGGCAAAGAACCCGCCGTCAGGCACGCCGGCAGCCCTCAAAGGCATGATCGAGCCAAGCCAGGCGCTTCTCTTCACGCCGGAAGAGGTGCAGCAGAACCGCCGTGCCTTCACGGATGCCTGGCTCAACGCCACGGCACGCTGAAACCAGTACCATGACGATCAGGCTGCCCCATCCCGGAAGCCTTGTGGCCTTTGCCATCTTGTGCCTGGTTGCGGGCGGCTTCATTGCTCTGGCCACCTTCGATGGAGGGACGCCCCCGCTTCTCTCCATCGGACCTTATCTCGGCCGCGTACTGGCTTTCTCGGTGATCCAGGCGACGCTCTCGACGGTGCTGTCGCTGGCTCTCGGGATCGGCCTTGCACTTGCTCTCGCGCGCCGCCGGTTTCCAGGTCGCGACATCGTCCTCGCGACCTTGGGAACCACGATGGTGATGCCGACCATCGTGGCCGTCTTCGCGGTCTTTGCCGTCTACGGCCGCAGCGGCTGGCTTGCCGAGATGCTGACGTTCTTCGGATGGGAGGGCGGGTTCAGCATCTTCGGCTATCCCGGCATCCTCATCGCCCATGTATTCCTGAACGCTCCCTTCGTGGCGCGGATCGCGCTCGACGGACTGAACCAGGTGCCGGCCGAGCACTGGCGCCTGGCAACCGCGTTCGGCTTCACGCCGGTTCAGGTTTTCCGCCATCTCGACTGGCCGGTTCTGCGCGCCGAGCTTCCGGGCATCGCAGGCCTCATCTTCCTCATGTGCTTCAAGAGCTTTGCCATCGTGCTGGCGCTCGGCGGCGGGCCGAGCCGGTCCACGCTCGAGGTGGCGATTTATGAGGCGCTCAAGATCGATCTCGATTTCGGACGCGTGGCATGGCTCGCCCTGATCCAGCTCGCGATCTGCCTGTCGATGACTGGACTTCTCCATTGGGCTTTCACGAGACCTCCCGTTGGCCACACGATCCGAGCCATGGTCCATCGTCCCGATGCGAAGGATCGATGGTTAAAGGTCATCGATGCTCTAATGCTGTGCATCGGAGCACTGTTCATCGGGCCGCTCGCCTTCAGCGTCCTGACGGGCCTGCGGAACATGCTCGATGTGATGGGCGCCGATCTGCTTGAGGCCTTTGCGACCAGTCTGGCGATCGCGGCCTTGGCCGCTACAATCGCCTGCCTGCTGGCGGTTGCTCTCGCGTCCGCGGCGCGACGGAGGCGGGTTGTCATGCGCTCGCCGCGCATTGCCGCCTTGTACGACTTCCTGCCGGATACGCTGCTTGCGGTGCCGCCCTTCGCGCTGACCGCGGGCCTCTTCCTGATGATCCAGCGCTTCGGAGATCCGTCGAGCGCAGGGCTCATTCTGCTGCCGCTGATCAATGGTCTTGCGGCCGTGCCCTTCGCTTATCGCTATGTTGCGCCCCGGCTTCTGACCGTTGAAGAGCGCTATGGCCGGGTCGCGGCCTCTCTCGGCATCACCGGCTGGGCGAAGCTCACGATCATGGACTGGCCCGTCTTGAAACGACCCCTTGCAGCAGGCTTTGCCCTGGCCATGGCGCTGTCGTTTGGCGATTTCGGCATCATTGCGCTCTTCGGCGGAGCGGAACTCATGACCCTGCCCTATCTTCTCTATGAGCGCCTTGGCGCCTATCGGCTGGATGAAGCATCGGCCATCGGCCTCTTCATCGTCCTCGTCGCCTTTGTTCTCGCCCATGTTTCAGGTCGAATGTCCCATGCTGGAGATTGAAAACTGCCGCCTGACCTGGCCCGATTTTGAGGCCGACTACTCCATGTCGGTGAAGGCAGGAAACCTGTGCGCCATCATCGGCCCGTCCGGGGGCGGCAAGACGACCTTGCTGCACATGATTGCAGGTTTCGAGACGCCGGAAAGCGGCACCCTGGCCTTCAATGGCCAGGATCTTCTGCCGCTTGAGCCAGCCAAGCGGCCGACGGCCATCGTCTTCCAGGATCACAACCTGTTTCCGCACCTGAGCGTCACCCAGAATGTCGCGTTGGGCCTGCGCCCTTCCCTGCGCCTGACCGCAGATGACAGGCTTCTCATCGAGGAGATGCTGGACTCCGTCGGCCTGAACGGTTTCGGGAACCGCAAACCCGGCGAGATGTCCGGCGGCCAGCGCCAGCGCGTAGCCTTGGCCCGCGCGCTCGTCTCAGGACGCCCGCTGATTCTGCTCGACGAGCCCTTCAGCAGCCTCGACCCAGGCTTGCGCCGCGACATGATCGTGCTTGTGGACAGGTTACGGCGCAAGCGCCCGGTGACTATCCTGATGACGATCCACACGCCGGAGGATGCGGCTGACGTGGCGGATCAGATGGCATTCGTTGCCGATGGCAAGGTGGTCGCCTCAGGACCGCCCGCGGCGATTCTCAACAGCTCGCTTGCACCCAGGATCGCGGCAGCGGTATCCAACTCGTAGGCCTGCAAGCGCTTCTCAGGTGCGACCGGAGAGCACCGACAATCCTGCAGCATCGAAGACATGCAAGGCGCGGCTTGGTACATGAGCCGTATAGGTTCCGCCCGGAACCGCCTCGGTCTCGCCCGGCGCACGAACGATCACGTCATCTCCGCTCGCCAATTTCATGTAGACGTAGCTCGACTCGCCCAGTTGCTCCAGCGCATCGATGGTGCCCTGCAGGGCGGCGGTCTCGACTCCGCCCTCAGCCATGTGCTCGGGCCGGATTCCCACCGTCACGGGATCGCCCGGCCTCAGGCTGCCCGGTCTCACCTCGACTGCTGCTTGCGTGCCGGCGAACTCGAGGGTTGCCCTGGTTCCGTTTAGGCTCAGCACCTGCCCCTTGATGAAGTTCATGCGGGGCGAGCCGATGAAGCCCGCGACGAACAGGTTGCGAGGGCTGCGGTAGAGCTCAAGCGGCGCTCCCACCTGCTCGATCCTGCCCTGGTTCAGCACCACGATCTTGGAGGCGAGCGTCATCGCCTCGACCTGATCGTGGGTGACGTAGATCATGGTGGCGCCGAGATCCCGGTGGAGCTTGGCGATCTCCAGGCGCGTGTTGACGCGCAGCGCCGCGTCCAGGTTCGACAGGGGCTCGTCGAAGAGAAAGACGCTCGGGTTGCGCACGATAGCCCGGCCGATCGCCACGCGCTGCCTTTGGCCCCCCGACAGCTCGC
>JALYFY010000183.1 GCA_030777385.1 Pseudomonadota bacterium
ACCACGGCCACATCCGCCTGGTGGCTGCGGAAGATCTCGGCCGCTTCCTCGGTGCGCAGGGTCTTGGGCGTCAGCACGGGAATACCGAACCGGTCCGCCATCGCGTGGACTGGCGAGGGCTTGAGCTCCATGCCGCGTCCGGCGGCGGCCGGCGGCCGGGTATAGACCGCAATCACGTCATGGCCTTGGCCGACGATCTCGGACAGGGTGGGCACCGCAAAATCGGGCGTGCCCATGAAGACGACGCGCAGGCTCATGCGCCGGCCTCGCGCTTGGCCGCCTTCTTGAACTTGGTCATGACCCGGTCGCGCTTGAGCTTCGACAGGTGGTCGATGAACAGCACGCCATTCAGATGGTCGATCTCATGCTGCACGCACGTGGCCATCAGCCCGTCCGCGTCCTGCTCGACCGTCTCCCCCTGCAGGTTCATGTAGCGGAAACGCACCCGGTCCGGCCGCTCGACCTCCTCGTAGTATTCGGGGATCGACAGGCAGCCTTCCTCGTAGACGCGCTTCTCTTCCGAGGCCCAGACGATCTCCGGGTTGAGGAGCACCAACGGCTGGCGCTCGTCCTCCGATTTAGACACGTCCATGGTGACCATGCGAACGGGCACGCCGATCTGGATGGCGGCAAGCCCGACGCCGGGGGCGTCGTACATGGTTTCCAGCATGTCGTCCGCCAGCCGGCGGATCTCGTCCGTGATGTCCTTGACGGGCTCGGACCTCAGGCGGAGCTTGGAATCGGGGATGATGACAAGGGGTTTGATGCTCATGATCGCGGGAGATAAGCGCTTGGGTCGGGATGGTCAAATCGTTCGTCTCAGGCATCGGACCCAAAAGTGGGTCCACTTCTGGGGCTAATCCGATGCTGATCATTCATGAGTGCATCGTTTTCGCGGAAAAGTGGATTCCACTTTTCCGCACGAGGCACTTGTGTTCGGATGCATCCGTCAACCGGAACCTGAATTCCCATGAACGATGTCGTCCTGATCCTCGGCAAAACCTCCATTACCTGGGGGCAGGCCGTCATGGGGATGGCGGGATTGAGCCTTGTTCTCCTGCTGCTCGTGACCATGCTCCTCCTGCGCACGCGCCGGGACAGGGCATTCGAGGCTGCCATCGCGGCCGAGCGCGCCCGCGAGATGGACGACAAGGTGGCGGAACTCACCCGCATCCAGTCCGAGATGACCGGGCGAATGCGCACCATCGCCGAGGTGTTCGGCACCAGGCAGAGCGATTTCGTGCGCATGATCTCGGAACGGATCGACGGGCTGCAGCACCGGGTCGGGCAGGGCCTGGAGGCATCCACGCGCCACCAGTCCGAGAACCTATCCCGGCTCAACGAGCGTCTTGCCGTGATCGATGCCGCCCAGCAGAACCTGACGAGCCTCACCGGCGAGATCGTGGGGCTCAAGGACATCCTCTCCAACAAGCAGGCCCGGGGCGCCTATGGCCAGGGCCGGATGGAGGCCATCATCCGGGACGGGCTCCCGCCGAGCGCCTTCGAGTTCCAGGCGACCCTGTCCAACCGCACCAGGCCCGATTGTCTGGTGCGCCTGCCGGGCGACGAGCGCAGGCTCGTGATCGACGCCAAGTTTCCCCTGGAGGGCTTCACCCTGTTTCGCGAGGCCAAGGGGGACGAGGCCCGCAACCGCGCGGGAGCAAAAGTCCGCAACGACATGCTCGTGCATGTGAAGGATATTGCGGACAAATATCTCATCCCCGGCGAGACTCAGGACATTGCCATGCTCTTCGTGCCGGCCGAGTCGATCTATGCGGATCTGGCGGAGCATTTCGACGATGTCGTTCAAAAGGCTCATCGGGCCCGCATCGTCATCGTCTCACCCTCCCTTCTGACGCTCGCCATCCAGGTCATGCAGGCCATCGTTCGCGATGCACGCATCCGCGAGGAGGCGCAGGTAATCCAGGTCGAGGTGCAGAAGCTCCTGGAGGACGTGGAGCGCCTGGATGCCCGGGTGGCAAAACTCGATAGCCATTTCCGTCAGGCCCAGGACGATGTTTCCCAGATCAGGGTCTCGGCCGACAAGATCGTGAAGCGCGGGCAGAAGATCGAAACCCTCGAATTCGACGAGACCGACGCAGAGGCCCGGGCCGAGTGGCTGCGCCTCCAGGGTCGGAACCTCCGGGCCGTGGAATAAGCGGGAACCGCCTTACAACCCGCGACGTTCTCCCCACGCTGCACGACGCGCCACGCAGATGATGGCGCTCGCATGCCGGCAAGTTTCAGAACCCGGAAGGAATGCGCTATGGGCCTTTTGTCAAAGGACATCAAGTCGTTGGACGACCTCTTCGTCCACACCCTGCAGGACATCTACTACGCCGAGCAGCAGATCACGAAGGCTCTGCCGCAGATGATGGAACAGGCCACGGACCCCCAGCTGAAGCAGGCGTTCCAAACCCATCTCGGCGAAACCCAGCAGCAGATCCAAATGGTCGAGCAGGTTTTCCGGATGCACGGCCATGACCCGAAGGGCGTAACCTGCCCGGCCATCGACGGCATCATCAGCGAGGCACAGGATATCGCGGGCGATATCGAAGATCCCCAGGTGCTCGATGCCGCACTGCTGGCCGCTGCTCAGGCCGTCGAACACTACGAGATCACCCGCTACGGCACCCTCGTCGCCTGGGCAAAGCAGCTGGGCCGCGAAGACTGCGCCGGCGTCCTGCACCAGATCCTGGATCAGGAGAAGGCGACAGACCAGAAGCTCAGCCGAATTGCCGAAAGCAAGATCAACACGCAGGCTGCGTAAGATCATAGGTTCGGTCAAAACGAAGATGGCCTCCGAAAGGAGGCCATTTTTATGGGCGGGAGTGCTGTTTTGCCGGCAACGCGTAAGCGTGCAGGAACTCTGCCAGATCGTTGGTGATGTAGTCGATGTCCGGCGTCTTGACCGCTTCCTGCTCGAAGCTCTCCCGGAAGGGGTCGAGAGTTTTCGGGACGATCAGGGTGGTGGTCATGCCGAGTTCGTGCGGCACTGACAGGTTCTTGGCGATGTCCTCGAACATGGCCGAGCGGGTGGGCTCCACGCCGTGCTTCTCCAGGAAGATCTCATAGGCCCGTCGGTCCGGCTTCGGCACGAAGTTGGAGGCGGCGATGTCGAACACATCCTCGAAGTGATCGAGGATGCCGATCTTTCGGGCAACATTCTCCGCATGCTTGCGGGAGCCGTTGGTGAGGATGAGCTTGCGGCCCGGCAGCTTCTCGATGGCCTCGCCGAGGCTGGCGTTCAGCTCGATATCGGTGTGGTCGATGTCATGGGCAAAATCGAGAAAGTCGTGCGGGTCGATATCGTATTCGTCGATCAGCGCCTTAAGGGTCGTGCCGTATTTGTGATAGAAATACTTTTGCAGCGCCTGGGCGGACAGACCATCGAGGCCGAACAGGTTCGTGATGTAGAGGGTGATCCGCTGGTCGACCTGCGGCCAGACCCGCGAGGTGTGCGGATAGAGCGTATTGTCCAGGTCGAAGATCCACGTCTCCACATGCGAGAACGGACGGGAGTCGGAGGACGACAGGTGGCTTTCGACAGATGGCTTAGCGTTCATGGATTCCAAAGACGACAATGGGGCCGTGCGGCCCCACTGAGGATCATATAGGTATTCTGCCTGCTTCGGGAAGGGCGGAGCCTTACCCCCTCCGGATCAGCGTGCCTGCGCCGTGATCGGTAAACAGCTCCAGCAGCACCGCATGGGGCACCTTGCCGTCCAGGATGACCACGGCCTCCACGCCCCGTTCCAGGGCATAGATGCAGGTCTCGATCTTCGGGATCATGCCGTCGGTGATGGTGCCGTCGGCAATCAGGCGGCGGCAATCATCGATGGTCATTTCCGGGATCAGGTTCTTGTTCTTGTCGAGAACGCCCGGGACGTCGGTCAGGAGCAGGAGGCGCTTGGCCGTCATGGCGCCGGCGATGGCGCCCGCGAAGGTGTCGGCATTGACGTTGTAGGTCTGGCCGTCCTGGCCGATGGCAACGGGCGCAAGCACCGGGATCAGCTCGGCGCTCAGAACCTGATCCAGAACCTCGCGGTTCACCGCCTCCGGCTCGCCGACGAAGCCCAGATCCACCACCTTCTCGATGTTGGAGTCGGGATCCACGGCCGTGCGGGTGACCTTGCGGGCCGTGACCATGTTGCCGTCCTTGCCGGAGAGGCCCACGGCCTTGCCGCCCTCGGTGCCGATCCAGCCGACAATCTGCTTGTTGATGGAGCCGGCGAGCACCATCTCGACCACCTCGACGGTCGCCTCGTCGGTGACGCGAAGCCCGCCCTTGAACTCGGACTTGATCCCGAGCTTGTCGAGCATCCGGCCGATCTGCGGACCGCCGCCATGGACGACGATGGGCTTGATGCCCGATTGTTCGAGCAGCACCACGTCCTCGGCGAAGTCCTCGGCAGCCGCACGGTCGCCCATGGCATGGCCGCCATACTTGATCACCACGACCTGCTGGTCATAGCGCTGCATGTGCGGCAGCGCCTGCACAAGCACCTCGGCCTGCACATGGACGTCGGGGAGGGGCGTGGACGGATCGGACATGGACGGCTCCGGCGCGGGGATCGGGATCAAACGGCCTGCCTTCTAGCTCAAGGACAGGCGGCTGCAAACAGGGACTTCAGGCTCGCAGGCGAAGAAGGGCCGAGATTCCCACCAACAGCCAGCCGGCCATCAGAAGAATACCTCCGGTCGGAGCGGCCCTGGGGAAGAGCGCCACCCCTGAGAAAGCGCGGCGGGAGAGGTCGCCGCAGAACAGGACGAGGCCGAGAAACAGCACGTAGCCGGCGATCTGACCCAGCATCGGGCTCACGGCACCGACAGCGATCAGGGCCACAAGACCCAACAGGGC
>JALYFY010000184.1 GCA_030777385.1 Pseudomonadota bacterium
GATCAAGCAGGTGCCGACGACCGCTGAGGAGCTTCTGGCCTGGGCCAAGGCCAATCCGGGACGCTTCATCTATGCCCGCCCGGCCAATTCGGGTCCTGGGCGCACCTTCATCATGGGCCTGCCCTACATCCTCGGCGACAGCAACCCGCAGGATCCGGCCAAGGGCTGGGACAAGACCTGGGCCTTCCTGAAGGAGCTCGGTCAGACGGTCGAGTATTATCCGTCCGGCACCGGCGCGGTGATGAAGGAGCTGGGCGAAGGCTCCCGCGACATGACCGTGTCCACCACCGGCTGGGACATCAACCCGCGCGTGCTCGGCGTCGTGCCGAAGGAGGCCAAGGTCGCAGCCCTCAAGGGCTTCCACTGGGTGGCGGACGCTCACTACATGTGCGTGCCCAAAGGCCTGTCGAACGAGAAGATGGCCGTGCTCATCGACCTGATGAACCACCTGCTCACCAAGGAGCAGCAGGCCTACACCTACGACGAGGGCTACTTCTATCCGGGCCCGGCCGTGAAGGGCGTCACCCTCGACATGGCGCCGCCTGAGAGCCAGGCCGCCATCAAGGAGTTCGGCCGTCCCGAATACGAGAAGTGGATCGCCGAAACCCCGATCGAACTGCCGCTCCAGCCCGAACAGATGGTCGTCGCCTTCCGCATGTGGGACGAGCAGGTCGGCGGGCAAAAGCGCAAGTAAGAACCAAAAGCAAGGACCCGCGATGACCATAGCCCTTTCCCAATTCGACGAAGTCCGGCTCGACCGTGTCAGCCGCGACTTCGGGGCGCTCAACGCCTTGCGCGACATCTCTCTGACGATCCGGCGGCGCGAGTTCATCGCGCTGCTCGGGCCGTCGGGCTGCGGGAAGTCGACGACGTTGAATTGCATCGCGGGTCTCCTTCCCGTGACCGGCGGAGCGATCTGGCTCGACAAGAGCCGGGTCGACACCATGCGTCCCGAGGAGCGGGGCTTCGGCATGGTGTTCCAGAACTATGCGCTCTTCCCCCACCTCAACGTGCGCCAGAACATCGGCTTCGGCCTGAAGATGCGCGGCACGCCGAGGGCGGAGATGGATCGCAAGGTGAACGAGGCGCTGGCCCTCGTTCGTCTGCAGGGCCAGGAGAACAAGCTGCCGGGCCAGCTCTCGGGCGGTCAGCAGCAGCGCGTGGCCATTGCCCGCGCCATCGTGATCGAGCCGCCGCTGGTGCTGATGGACGAGCCCCTGTCCAACCTCGACGCCAAGCTGCGCCTCGAGATGCGCGCGGAGATCCGGCGCATTCACAACGAGCTCGGGGCCACGACCATCTACGTGACCCACGATCAGGACGAGGCCCTGTCGCTCGCCGACCGGATCGTGGTTCTGCGCGACGGCGTGGTCCGGCAGGTGGGCACGCCGAAGGAGCTCTATGAGGCTCCGGCCCATCTCGACGTGGCCGACTTTATGGGCTTTCGCAACAAGCTGAAAGGGCAGGTCGTCGCCGTCGATAACGGCCGCGCCATCCTCGACGTGGAAGGCGCGCGCATCAGCGGCGTTGCCCGCGAGAGGCTGACGGTCGGCCAGTCGGCTTACGCCGCCATCCGGCCGGACGATCTCGAATTGGGCGAGGCCGGACAAAACGCTATCGCGGTCACTGTCGACACCATCGAGTATCGCGGCCGCGAATTCGTCGGCACGGCGCATTCGGCAGGGGGCTTCGATTACGTCTTCCGCTCGAACCAGTCCGTGGAGCCGGGCTCCAAAGTCCATCTGCGGGCGGACGACGGGCGCGTGCTCGTCTTCGCGGAGCCGATCCAGGGGAGAAACTGATGGACGCTCTTGCGCCGGCCGCCACCATCGATCACGGCCCCACCCTGCGTCAGCGGCTGGCCGCCAACGGCTTCGATGCGGTCACCCTGCTGATCGTGCCTGCCGCGATCTTCAGCCTTCTGCTGTTCGTCTATCCCTTCGCCTTCGGCTTCATCCTCTCATTCGAGCCGAAGGCCGGGGGCGACTGGCTCGCCAACTACAGGCGCTTCTTCTCGGACCCGTTCCTCTACGAGACGATTGGAAAGACACTGGCGCTGGCCATTCCCGTCACGCTCCTGAACCTTCTGCTCGCGGTTCCGGTCGCCTTTCGGGTCCGCCTCATGCGGCGCCAGCGTCTTCTGACGACGATCCTGGTGCTGCCCATCACCCTCGGCACGGTTCTCGTGGCCGAGGGGTTGTTGAATTATCTAGGGCCCCAGGGCTGGTTCAACCGGACCCTGATGACGTTCGGCCTGATCTCACAGCCCCTGAAGCTCGTTCACAACTACTGGGGCGTTTTCGCCTCTCTCGTGATCACCGGATTTCCGTTCACGTTCCTTCTGACCCTGTCCTATGTGACCGGCATCGATCCGGCCCTCGAGCAGGCAGGCGCGACCCTCGGCGCCAGCGCGTGGCAGCGCTTCCGGCACATCTATCTGCCCCTGCTGATGCCGGGCTTTGCCATCACCTTCTGCCTGTCGTTCGTGCAGGCCTTCTCGGTCTTCCCTTCGGCCGTGCTGCTGGGCGAGCCGGCCGGGCTGACCCGCGTGATCTCGATTGCGGCCGCGCAGGCAGCCTTCGAGGAATACGATTATTCCATGGGCGCGGCGATTGCGATGATCATGGGCTTCGTCCAGCTCGCCATCGTGGTCGCGGTGCTCGCCTCGCGCGGGTTGTTCTACCGCGGTCCGGCCTCGGGCGCGAAAGGATAAAGGCAATGATCCGCGACACGACACTTGGAGCCAAGCTCTGGGCCGCAGCAGTCTGGGCTCTTGTCGGCTTCTTCGTTCTGAACCTCCTGGCGATGATCGCCACGGTGGTGACGAGCTCCTTTGCCACCCGCTGGCTCGGCACATGGCTGCCGGTCGGCTTTACCACGCGCTGGTACACATCGGCCTGGAGCGAGTTCCAGCTCTGGGATGTGCTGATCGTCACCTTCCAGGTCGTGGGCGCGGTGGTGTTCATCTCCGGCGTGCTTGGCGTCACGGCCGCCTATGCCCTGGCGCGCCGGGACTTTCCGGGCAAGAAGCTTCTCTCCCTTCTCTTCCTGCTGCCGCTCCTGATCCCGTCGATGACCTTCGGCATCCCGCTTGCGACCGTGCTGTATCAAACGGGTCTTGCCGGAACGTTCTGGGGCGTCGTCGCCGCCAACCTCGTGCCGACCGTGCCCTTCGTGATCCTGGTCATGATCCCGTTCATCGAGCAGATCGACCCGAAGATCGAGGCGGCTGCCCGGGTGTTCGGGGCCAACACCTTCAAGCTCTTCATCCACGTGCTCCTGCCGCTGCTCCTGCCAGGTATCCTGGCGGCGCTCCTGCTGGTTCTGGTGCGCACCATCGCCATGTTCGAGCTGACCTTCCTCGTGGCAGGCCCCACCAGCCAGACCCTCGTGGTGTCCCTCTACTATGCGGTCTTTGCAGCCGGCGTGCGCTCGGTGCAGTCCATCGACGCGATGGCGGTGGTCTACATGGTGACGACGCTTGTTTGGCTCATCATCGCGCTTCGCTTCGTCAACCCGACGCAGATCGTGACCCGCGCCAAGCAGCAACCGGCCCATTGAGGACCCCATGCCAGACCGTTTGAACGATGACGCGCTTGCGGACCTGCCGGCAGAGGTTCAACGCCCTGCTTATGACCGGAGCGCCATAAAGACCGGCATCGTGCATCTCGGCGTCGGAGCCTTTCACCGGGCGCATCAAGCGGTCTACACGGATGATGTTCTGGCGCGCGATCCGAGCTGGGGCATCGTGGCCGCGAGCCTGCGCAGCCCGGACACCTATGATGCGCTCCAGCCGCAGGACGGACTCTACACCCTCTCGGTCCGTTCCCAGAAGGGTGAGGCCCTTCGGGTTGTCGGGTCGATCCGCGGGGTCATCGTCGCTCCGCAGGCAATCGACGACTTGCTCGATGTTATGGCCGACGCGCAGACGCGCATCGTCACCCTGACGGTGACCGAGAAGGGCTATTGCCACGATCCGGCAACCGGCAAACTGAACGAGACGCATCCGGATATCGTGCACGATCTGGAGTACTTGAAAGAACCCAAATCCGCTCCCGGCTTCATCGTCGAGGCGCTGCGCCGCCGTCGCATGGCAGGCGTCCCGCCCTTCACGGTGCTCACCTGCGACAACCTTCCGTCCAATGGCCGAACCGTGAAGCGCGTCCTCACCCGTTTTGCCGAGCTGGTCGATCCTGAACTCGGGCAATACGTGGCGGATGAAGTGTCCTTCCCGTCGACCATGGTCGACCGGATCGTGCCGGCCACCAGCGACGAGGACCGCGAGCGTATCGCAGGGGCCTTGGGCGTCGAGGATGCATGGCCCGTCGTGACCGAGCCCTTCACCCAATGGGTGATCGAAGACAAATTCCCGCAAGGTAGGCCTGCATGGGAAGCGGCTGGCGCCGAGTTCGTGGCCGATGTGGAGCCCTATGAGCACATGAAGCTCAGGCTGCTCAACGGCAGCCACTCGACCCTGGCCTATCTCGGCTATCTCGCCGGCTACGAAACCGTCGCCGACACCATGGCCGACCCAGCCTTCGTGCGCCTCGTCGAGGGGCTCATGGACGAGGAGGTGACGCCGACCCTCCACATGCCTCCGGGAGCTGATCTCACATCCTATAAGCGCGCCCTCGTGGAGCGATTCAAAAATCCTGCCCTGCGGCACCGCACCTGGCAGATCGCCATGGACGGGTCGCAGAAGCTGCCGCAGCGCCTTCTTGGCACGGTGCGCGACCGCCTGCGCGACGATGCGCCCATCGGGAGGCTTTCTCTCGGGGTCGCGGCCTGGATGCGCTACGTGACGGGCACCGACGAGAAGGGCGCACCCATCGACGTGCGCGATCCGATGGCGGCACGCCTGCGGGAATTGGCCGACCGGGCAGGGGGCTCGCCCGAGCGTCTCTCCGGTGAGCTGTTCGCCGTGCGGGAGATCTTTGGCGACGATCTGCCCAATGATGCTCGGTTTACGGGCGCGGTGACGAGAAATCTGGCGCGTCTCTATGAGTACGGCTCCAAGCGCACCGTGTTGGAGTTCAGTGCCGACTAGCGCAATGCACTCCCCACGTCATCACCGGCCTTGTGCCGGTGATCCCGATGGATTGAGGCATAGCGTTCTTCCCTATTGAGACAGTTGAGACGAACTCGGCTATGGTGTGGGAGAGATCCACCGTTGTCATTCCGGGGCCGCGCAGCGGAGCCCGGAATCCATAAACACGGCGCCTTAAGGTAAGGAGTAACGGCTCCCGTTGTGTCCTCTTCCACCATGTTAGCGGTTATGGATTCCGGGCCCTCGCTATGCTCGCCCCGGAATGACAGTGCGAGCGGGTCATCCTCAGTAAGGGAAGGGTATCCACCGACCTGAAAGGTAAGCCTCGCCCTCAAACACCCGCCTGCTTCGCGCGCTTGCGCTCGCATGAACGGCACCTGCAGCCGATCGGCTTGATGAATGTCTCGAAGTAGTTCTTGCCGTAATTATAGGTAATCTCGTCGCCGGGCTTGATGCGCTTGATCGCCTTGATGCGGATCTTGCCGCGGGAGATCGTGGCCTGGGCGTTAGGGCGGCAGGAGTGATTGATGTAGCGCGCGGTGTTCCAGCGCGGCGCACCGTCGATGGTCCAGCGGCTGTTGATCTCGAACAGGTAGCGCGTGTTCCGGCGACGCTCGACCTCCTCGCTCGTGATCTTGGGGCCCACATACTCGATGATGAACGCCCCCTTCTCGATCACATCCGTCGCAAACAGGCCAGGCCCCGTTTCTGATTTCCCGATGCGGAAGGGACCTTCTGGCGGTTTGGTTGTCATGCTGACAAATCGCTCCGGGGCTATCGGGTGGAGGTTCTCTGTTTCAGAGATGAAGTGGCTGGAAGGATCAAGTTAGGAAGCCCCGAAAGATCTTCGAGATGCTGCTGCAAGAATTTGCACATGCTCAGGCAATGACCCAGGTTCCCGCTCATATCTCTCCCCTTCATCCTGGGATTCCGGTTCGTAAAACTCCGCCCTCATCCTGAGG
>JALYFY010000185.1 GCA_030777385.1 Pseudomonadota bacterium
AACCACAGCTCCCCTCGCTGCAAGCGAGGACCATGCAAGGAGGCCTCTCTCGCATGACAACCGCCAAGAAGTCCGCCCAGCGCCTTGGGTTCAAATCCGGCGAAGCGATCGTTTATCCCGCTCACGGCGTCGGCCGCATCACGGCCATCGAAGAGCAGGAAATCGCGGGTTTCAAACTGGAGCTGTATGTCGTTTCCTTCGACAAGGACAAGATGGTCCTTCGTGTCCCGACAGGCAAAGCCTCCAGCGTCGGCATGCGCAAGCTTGCCGAACCGGCTCTGATCCAAAAGGCTCTGGACGTGCTGACCGGCCGGGCTCGCGTGAAGCGCACCATGTGGTCGCGCCGCGCACAGGAATATGAGGCCAAGATCAATTCGGGCGACCTGATCTCGGTGACGGAGGTCGTGCGCGATCTCTACCGCTCCGAGGCACAGCCCGAGCAGTCCTACAGCGAGCGCCAGCTTTACGAATCCGCCCTCGACCGGATCGTTCGCGAGATCGCCGCTGTGAACAAGATTACCGATACGGAAGCCCTGAAGCTCATCGAGCAGAGCCTCGCCAAGTCCCCACGCCGCGTTAAGGGGGCTGAAGGGGAGGGTGATGCCGACGGTGACGATGTCCAGGAAGAGGCTGCTTGATCGCCATACCCTAGCGGTCATAAGCCAGTTATCGAAAGCCCGGCCTCGTGCCGGGCTTTTTTGTGCCTGAAGCCTTGTTTTCCGGGGCTTGGAATCTATTTGGCAGAACGTGGCTGTTAGAAGTGAACTTTTTCCGGCCTCGCTCGTTGTGTCTCTGCCAAGGGAGAGCACACAATGGGAGAAATCTCAGGGGTTCGCCGCCGGTTCGTCCGCGCTGCCATGAATGCACCTTTTCTTGAAAGAGAAGAGGAGCATCTGCTTGCCGTGCGCTGGAAAGAGAACCGCGATGAGGCGGCGCTTCATCAATTGACCGCTGCTCATATGCGCCTTGTTATCGCGCTGGCAGCTCGCTTCCGTCATTATGGTCTGCCGATGGCCGATCTCGTCCAAGAAGGCCATGTGGGTCTTCTCGAGGCGGCAGCCCGGTTCGAGCCCGAGCGGGAAGTTCGTTTCTCGACTTATGCAACGTGGTGGATCCGTGCCTCCGTACAGGATTACATCCTTCGTAATTGGTCAATCGTCCGCGGCGGAACGAGTTCCGCCCAGAAAGCGCTTTTCTTCAATCTGCGCCGCCTGCGTGCCCGCCTGACCCGTGGCGGAGAGGAGCGCATCTCCTCGGAGGTGCATGCCAAGATCGCGGAGGCCATCGGCGTATCGAAAGCCGATGTGGCCCTCATGGACGCCCGCTTGTCCGCCCCCGACACCTCCCTGAATGCACCGGTTCTGGACGCAGACCCGTCTAACTCCGCAGAGCGCGTCGAGTTTCTCGTCGACAACAGCCCGCTGCCGGACGAAAGCGTCACCGACGTGATCGATACGGAACGCCGCGTGCGCTGGCTGCAGCAGGCCCTTGAGGTCCTCAACGAGCGTGAATTGCGGATTCTGCGCGCGCGCCGCCTCGATGACGAGCAGGTGACCTTGGAGTTCCTGGGCGATCGCTTGGGCATCTCGAAGGAGCGCGTGCGCCAGATCGAGAACCGCGCTTTGGAAAAGCTCAAGCGCGCCCTGATGGAGCGTTATCCTCAGGCCTCGGGCGCCTTCGTCTAAGGCTCCCCCGAAACTGCCATCCATCTCTCATGTCGGCGAAGAGCGCTTCGCCGACATTTGCGTTTCAAGGCTCGATTCCAGCCTCTACTCCACAACGACCTTGTAGCGCTCGCCCGGTGCGAGGGGTCCGTTGCGGTCGAGTCCGTTGAGCAGCAGGAAGCGCTCCAGGGCACGATCAACCGGCATGCGGGCGGCCAAGGCCTGAGCGGTATCGCCCCTTTGGGCGGTTACGACGTGGAGCTTCAAAGGCTTGATCCGCCGGGCCTCCTCGGGCTGCACCTGCCGCACGCTGTTCAAGGTCTGTTGGAAGATTCCTTCGAGGTCTCCTCTGTTGCCCTTGGTGGCCATGATGAGCCGGTAGGTAGTGTTGCCGATCCGGATCGCCGAGAGGCGGAAGGTCCACTCCTTGCCGTTCGACAGAGCTGTCACCAGTGGCAGGCCGTTCACCATGCCGGTCGTAAGGCTGCCGGGCTCGATGGTGTCGGTCCAGGTGGAGCGCAGCACATCTTCCAGGCTCTGCCCGTCCGGCGTGTCGGCCGCATCGAACAGCAGCCTCCGCTCGCCATCGGCGGAAGAGCCGAGAACGGCCTGGGAGGTGTTTTCCAGGGTGAAGCTTTCAGGAGCTTCGAACGCGACACCCAGCCGCGAATGGATGAAGCGGCGGCCCTTGACCACTCCGTCGGCCGGATCATCCCCGTAGGCTAGCCCATCAAGGGCCGTCAGATAGGAAAGACGCCCCGTCTCGCCGCCTGAAACCTCCGCCCGCCGGGCTGCCTGAAGCGCCCGAGCGACCCTTTCATTGGTGCGAGGGTGCGAGGCCGTCCGCTCTGTGGACGAGCTGTCCGAGCTGGTCCCCGAGCGACCGAGAGCCGTCAGGAAGCGGGGTGCGCCAAAGGGATCGAAGCCCGCCCGGGCTAGAACCTTGACGCCCGTCTGATCCGCCTCAAGCTCCTGAGCGCGCGAGAAGCTTGCCAGTGTCGAGCGTGCCTGACTCTGGGCCATGGCTGCTTCCTCGGCATCGTTCAGCACGTTCTCGGCCACACGCTCGATCAGCGCGGAGCGGGCCTGAAGCTCGCTGCGCTGGGATGCGTGGCGCAGGGTCACGTGGGCGATCTCGTGGGAGAGCACGGCCGCAACCTCGGAGGTGTCGTTCGCCAGGGCGAGCAGTCCGCGGGTGACATAGAGGCGCCCATTCGGCAGGGCAAAAGCGTTGACCACGGGCGAGTTGAGGATCGTCACCTGAAAGGCTTCATCCGGCCTGTCTGTCGCCATCACCAGCCGATTCGTCACATCGGTCAGGATCTGCTGGAGCTGAGGGGCTCGGCCTTCACCGCCGAAGGCCCTGACCAGCCGGACATGATCGCGATCACGATCGGGGCTGATCACCCGCGGCGCATCGGCCGGCAGCGACACATCCCCGTTCAGCCCGGAGCAGCCTGCCAGAAAGGCTGCGAGCATGAAGCTGCCGAGGATCCTGATGCGACCTGTTTGACGTGTTGTGCTCATGCTCGTTCATCGCGGCGGGCGGCTGCCCTCAAGACGTTCGATCATCTCCGGCATTTCAATGGAAAGAACCGTCCCTTGCCAAGACTGCAAAATGCCTCGGGCCCTGATCCAGCGGCCCTTGAGCGCCTCGGCGCCCAAGCCGCGATCCGCCATCAGCTTCCAGGTCTTGCGGGGAATGATGATCGTGAAGTCTTCTGCCCAGAGCCCCCCGAAGTTCAAATAGGTGCGTTGCTCGCGCTCGCCGATGCTTCGGACACGGCCTTCGACTAGCACAAAGCTGCCGACCCTGTCCTGCAGGCGATCAACTTGATTAACATCGATGGGGTTATAGCGGTCATCGGCCCAAAGACCAAGGCGTCGTTCGCGGGCGGTTGCCTCTAAAGACAGCAATTCGGGGTGGCAGAAGGCCTGGTCCAATCCTGGATCGACCAAAGCCAGTCCGGCTTCGATGAGACCATGCCCGAGATCGAGCGGTTGTGAGGCGCCTAACACCCGGATTCGCGCCGATATCCTATCCCAACGGTCGCGGCTGTCCTTTGCCTGAACCAGAACCGGCTGGCCGGCTTGTTCACGCAACCAAGCCAGAACCTGATCTCGATAGGGCGGTGCATCGGGGATCCGAATTCCTGCAAGCTTGGCGAAGCGGCCTGAGGCCAGAATGAGATCACCCTCAGGGGTGAGATCCTGGAGGCGGTCGGTTTGCGCCTCGACGGTGCAGCTTGGCCTTGGCTTCACCGGGGATGCAGCCGGTGTGGCGGATTGCGCCCAGCCTATCCTAGGCAGGACCGCGAGCGCAGCCCCGAGGTTCAAGGCACAGAATACCCGGATGGCTGATCCCGTCATGGGACGGGATCATAACCATTCCGTTGAGAACAGCTATGCTTAAGCCCGAGGCTTAATGCTT
>JALYFY010000186.1 GCA_030777385.1 Pseudomonadota bacterium
CTAGATGGTCAAGCCCTCCGTTCAGCGCCTGAGCGGTGATGAGTGTCCCTGTCGGGTCATGGTTCTCTCCGCGGTCGGTGTGAGCCGCCGCATGATGGTGTCGGAAGCGCCGGCCTCGTGATGTCAACTACGCGGTCGATCCGAGCCTGGAGGCTCAGGGCCGCAACGGTACCCACGCGATGGCCGGTGCCCCGTCCCGACGAGGGACGCCCCTCCGCCGCTGTCGGCGGATCTCGTGGCGTCGCTATCCGATGCTCATACTGTGTGGATCTCCTTTGCCGACCAGCGGAACGCGCTGCCGTCGCGCAGCATGCGATGGAGGATGACGACATGTTGGACAATATGGCAAATTTCGGCGCGGTTCGGAGGGCGGTGACGAGCCCGGGTCAACCCGGAAGACGATCCGAACCCTCTCAGCAGTGACCTCGATGCGCTTGACCAGCGTACAAATGATGTCGCGCTTCGTCGACCAGTCCGCGTCGGCGAGCCGGTCATGCACCATCGCGGCGAACAGATCCAACTGGCCGATCACGCGCTGAAGGGAGCGGACCTGCTCCTCAGCGGCTTGTTGGGCATTGACCTCAGCCTCAAGCCTTGCCGCGCGCCGGCGCAGGTCAGCGATGCGCGGTTCGAACTCTGGCTTCTCAATCAGCCCCTCGGCATAGCTGTCGATCAGGCGAGCGATCGCACGGCGCGCTTTGGCGAGCTGGCGGGCGAGAGCATCAAGCTCTAGCTGGCGCGGATGAGGCTGCATCGTGTCCAGCCGCCGCTGGTATTCCGCAATTACGAGCGCGGGGTTTTCCAGCAGCCGACAAACCTCGGACCACACGGCATCATCGAGCGGCTCGACCGCAACCAGCCGCGCATCACAACGGGACTCACCGTGGAAGCGGCTGCGATCGGTGCCACAGCATCGATAGTAGCGCCACCGCCCCTGATGGTGGTGACCGGTAAACCCATATCCGCACGTCTGACATACAAGCAGACCGCGCAGCAGGTATTGAACGCCCGCCAGCCGCTCGCGATTGCGTTTTCGGTTCTCCTGCAGCCGCTCTGCGGCGCTCGTGAAGAGTTCCTCGTCGACGATGGCCGGCACTGCCACGCTGATGTGTCGCTCAGCCGGTGCGGGAACTTGTCGGTAGGCCGCTTTGGCATGCCGGCGTGGCCGCGAGGCGGATGCAGAGGCGGTTGCCACGGCAGGCACTGGCGGCGACCATAGATGGCCTGACCCGCATAGGCCGGATTCAGCAGCATTGTGTGGATTGTGGCACGGCTCCAGTGCCGGTGCCCGGCAGGGCTTGGGACGCCTTGACTAAGCAAGCGCCGGCAAACGGCGGTGAGGGTCAGGCGCTCGTGCCCGACCCAGGTGAAGATCTGGCGGACGATCCGGGCTGCATCCTCGTCGATCTCGTAACGGGCAGCGCCTCCGCCAGCCTCCCGCGTGATGTAGCGATAGCCGAACGGGGCGCGCGCGAGGACGCTGACAGCACCCGCCTGGGCCCGGTGGCGCTTCCCGCGCCGGCTGCGCTCGAGCATCTTGGCCCTCTCGTACTCGGCGAACATGCCCTGAAGCTGCAGGAGCAGGCTGTCCTCGGGGGTGTCCCCGATTGGGCGATTGAGGAAGACCACCTGCGTGCCGGCTCGAGAGAATTCTTCCAGCAAGAGCACCTGATGTGCGTAGCTGCGGGCGAGCCGATCCGGGGCATGAATATAGACGACATCAACTGCCGAGAAGGCGATGAGGTCACGCAAGCGCTCCAGGGCAGGTCGGATCAGACTGGCTCCGCTGTGGCCGTTGTCGATGAACAGCATGTCCTCGCGGACCTGATAGCCGTCCTGCAGCGCCCGTGCCTTCAGCTCAGCGATCTGGCTGTCGATAGTGTGGCGCTCGGCCTGCTGATCAGACGAGACCCGAGCGTAGATGGCCACCTGCAGATCGGCTGGAGGAGAAGCCACTCTCAAATGCTGGGTTGTCATAGCGTGCTCCTTCCGCAAGCGTTGCCTGTGCGCTTGGCGACGGTGACCGGGCGAGTAACGGTAGAAGGCGCTCATAGGCGCGCCCCAGGACATCGCGACTGCCTCGTCCCGCCTCGAAGCCGATCTCAAGATTGTGGGGTCGGTGTCCCCGGCATGACTTGGCCATCATGGACCCCATCCTTGGCCGGTCTGGCCCGTCCAGATCGGGATGAGAGGTTCACCATATGGCCAGCCATCGGACGGCGGCGGAGCGCGTTGCGTGCGATCGTATGAACAAAGCCGACCGAAGACTTTGCCACTTTGTCTAGCAGGTCATCGAGAGCTTGCGGGCCACGGCGACGGTGGCCTTCTTGGTGCCAATCCTCTTCGCTAAGCGTGTTCCCCAGGCCTTCAGCGCCGACCAGCGCGGGACACGAT
>JALYFY010000187.1 GCA_030777385.1 Pseudomonadota bacterium
GCGACGATCACATCAAAGCCGCCCGTCTGAAGCAGTTGAGCGAGGATCTCGCGGGTGACCGCGTCGTCTTCGACGATAAGGACCGTGGCCTTGGATCGGGAAGCAGTCAGCATTCTGGTTCCCCCAGATGATGCTCAATTCTTCGCCTGTCCTGATTAATGTCAGCTTAATCGAAGGTGCCCCTTTGAGGGATTATCCCGAATGGGATTAGGGCCCTGCACAAGAGGGATGAGGAGCAGGCGGCGCAAGCCAGACGCCAGTGCTCCTGAAACATTCTTATAAACTCCGTGATGGAATAGGCCGGCAGTCGCCTGCGTTTGATGACCATACGTCGTCAATCGAGAAGCAGGATAGGCTTATGAACAACACCCAATCTCTGGAAGCCCCGCAGGGCATCGCTTCATCCCCCACGCATGCACCCAGCACCGGCCCATCTCTTCAGCGCGCGTCAATCATCTTTGTTGCCTCCGTGGGTTCCTTTATCGGAGCAAGCCTTCTGTTGGCGAGCATCTGAAGGAACCGCGAGCCACGGCAGCCACTCCTCACCGAGCTTCCGCGGACGATGCGGAAGCTCGGATTTGTTTTCAATGAAAAAGAGCAAAGGGCTGCAGGGAACCCCGTTCATGCATCCTAGTTGGCGTAGCACGCTCCCCGCGACGAAAAGGCCAAGCCAATGATCTGCCAATTCTGCCAGCAGGACGTGAACGATCCCTGTCACGACACGCAGGACATGCGCCAGCGCGCCATGAACCACATCGATCGCTGCGAGAAGGCTCTCAAGGACGATCTGAGCGACGGGATCAATCCAAGCGACGGTCAGAGCGCCGGAAGCATCTGAGCCGAAACGGCAGGTCCGGGCAGAACCTAGGCTGCTGATCCGTGGCTTGGCTATTCCCTGCCCTGCTCGCGGCGCGCCAGCGTTTCCACAAGCTCCGCCAACCGGGCCGGGAGAGTGTCCTCGACCGGGGCGTAGGTCTCCTGCAGGAGTTCTCCGAGCCTCTGAAGCTCAGGGGAATCCGGCAGCTGGTTTGATGTGGTGCCGGCCGAAAGAGAAAACGTGGATGCCGGGGCATCAGTCCGGGAAAGACCTAACATTCAAGAGCTCTCGCTGTTGGCGTGGATGGCCGCTGAATGCCCCTATACATGCCCTGTTCAGGGTCGCTGTTGTGCAAAGCAACGGGATTTTGTGGCAAATGTACGGTCAGGGTGTGAGATCAGGTCCCTGCAGCGACAAAAAACCATCTGGAATGCACCCAAGAGTACCCGCCCGGACAGGAACCTCTCGGAATGTGCCCACGTTGGCCGAGATCATCAGAGGTCATTCCATGAAAAAGATCGCCGTTGCCGCCGCCCTCATGCTCTCGGCCGGCATTGCCGCCGGCCCGGCAGACGCTCAGAGCCGCCCCGGCGGCTGCCTCAAATACGGCCTGGGTGGGGCTGTTGCCGGTCACTTCGCCGGTGGGCACCGGATCAAGGGGGCTCTCGCGGGCTGCGCCCTCGGCATTTATCAGCGCAGACGCTACGAGCGCGAGGCCAGGGAGCAGGACGAAATTCGGAACAGGATTCCCGAGCGCCGGCGCGCTCCCAATCCGAGATCTGATGATGGCTTCGACAATCGCGACAGGAGCGCCAATCGGACTCCCCTGCCTCGGGCTCCGTCGCCTCGCCAGGAGGGAGCCAGCCCCTACGAGGATCTCGGCCTCGGCCGTGATCGCACCGCCCAGCAGCGTGACGGTCATACGCCGGGCGGGGCCTTCGCGCGCGGCCAGCAGGAGAGCCGCGGTCGTCTGGAAAACCGGCAGGGGGCTCCTGACTCCATATGGCTGAGGCGCTCCGAGCCTGAAGAGACCGGCAGCTTTCCTCGTTCGAAGGGTCAGGTCTACTAGAATAAACCGGCGCTATTCAGCACCAGGAGCCCTGGCAGGCATCGGGAGAAGAGGGCAGAGAGCCCTTCTTCTCTCACCGCGGCTGGCGGGCGATGATCCAGACCGCATGGACGATCCCTGGGATGTAGCCCAGGATCGTCAGGAGGATGTTGAGCCAGAACTGCCCGCCCAGGCCGACCGTGAAAAACACGCCGACAGGCGGCAGCAGGATGGCGAGCACGACGCGCAGAAGATTTCCCATGGGACCGCTGTCAGAGGTGGATCTGAGAGAGGAACGGCATCGGGACCATCCTGTTCCGGGGTCAGCCCTCAGGCAATCGTCACACCGCCATCCACCACGATGGTTTGGCCGGTCATGAAGCTTGCGGCCGGAGAGGCCAGGAAGGCAGCGACGGGGCCGATCTCGTCAGGCGTGCCGATCCGGCGCAGGGGCGTCTGGCTGTTGCGCTGCTCCAGGGCTTCCGGGTTTTCCCAGAGAGCGCGGGCGAAATCCGTCCGGATCAGGCCCGGCGCGATGCAGTTGACCCGCACGTTCTTCGGCCCCCATTCCACAGCAAGGTTGCGGGCAAGCGCAAAGTCGGCTGCTTTGGAAATGCCGTAGCCGCCGATCACGCCTGTGCCGCGCAGGCCCGCAATCGACGAGATGATCACGACCGCGCCGTCGCCACGCTCAGCCATGCCCGGAATGACAAGATTGCAGAGCCAGAGATTGCTCTTGACGTTCGATCCCATGATTTTGTCGAAGGCTTCGTCGCTTAAGGAGCTCATGGGGCCGTAGACGGGATTGACGGCGGCGTTGCAGACCAGGATGTCGACAGGTCCGAGACGCTCCTGCGTGCCGGCAACCAGCGCCTCCACCTCGGATTTGCGCGCGATGTTGCAGGGGATGGCGATGGCCTCCCCGCCATTTTGGCGGATGCCTTCCACCACGGGCTCGCAGGCCTCGATCTTGCGGCTCGATACGACAACTTTCGCCCCAAGCCCGGCCATGGTTTCCGCAATGGAGCGGCCGATGCCACGGCTCGACCCGGTAACGATGGCAACCTTGCCCGAGAGGTCGAACGGAGTTGTCATGCGACGGGACCTGTATTGTGCAGCCGGTCGGCGGCTTTGTATTTGGACAGTTCAATCTTGGCGACAGTCTCGCGATGCACTTCGTCAGGGCCGTCTGCGAGCCTGAGCACGCGGGCGCGGGCATAGGCATAGGCCAAATGGAAGTCCTGGGACACGCCGCCGCCGCCGCAGACCTGGATGGCGCGGTCCACCACCTTCTGAGCCACGTTGGGCGCCACGACCTTGATCATGGCGATTTCGGCGCGGGCAGCCTTGTTGCCGACCTCGTCCATCATGCGCGCAGCCTGCAGGGTGAGCAGGCGCGCCTGGTCGATCTCCATGCGCGATTCGGCAATCCAGTGGCGCGTCACGCCATGATCGGCCACGGGCCTGCCGAAGGTGGCGCGCGACAGCGCGCGCTTGCACAGGGTCTCGAGCGCCCGCTCGGCCAATCCGATGGAGCGCATGCAGTGGTGGATGCGCCCCGGCCCAAGCCGCCCTTGAGCAATCTCGAAGCCGCGGCCTTCGCCGAGCAGGATGTTGGAGGCGGGCACCCGCACGTTCTCGAACACCACCTCCGCATGGCCGTGAGGCGCATCGTCATAGCCGAACACGGTGAGCGGACGGATCACCTTCACGCCCGGCGTATCCATCGGCACCAGGATCATGGATTGCTGCTGGTGCTTGGGCGCGTCAGGATCCGTCTTGCCCATGACGATGGCGATCTTGCACCGCGGGTCCATGGCGCCTGAGGTCCACCACTTGCGGCCGTTGATGACGTACTCGTCGCCATCGCGCCGAATCTCGGTGCGAATGTTGGTGGCGTCGGAGGAGGCGACGTCCGGCTCCGTCATGGCGAAGCAGGAGCGGATCTCGCCCTCCATCAGCGGCTTCAGCCAGCGTTCCTTGTGCTCCTGCGTGCCATACAGAATGAGCGTCTCCATGTTGCCGGTATCGGGCGCCGAGCAATTGAACGGCTCGGCACCGATGGGCGAGCGGCCCATGATTTCGCACACCATGGCGTATTCCAGATTCGACAATGAATCCGGATAGTGCCGCTTGGGTAGAAAAAGGTTCCACAAGCCCTGCGCCCTGGCGCGCTCCTTCAGATCCTCCATGACCGGCGCCACGCCCCAGCGGCTCGGCATGGCGTTGAGCTGCTGCTCGAAGACTGCTTCGGCCGGGTAGACGTGAGCCTCCATGAACTCCGCCACGCGACTGCGCAGTTCTTCGGCACGCTGGCTGATGGGAAACAGCATCGGGGTGCCTCCTTTAGGCTGCCATCAGGCCGCCAGCCTCGGCGAGTTTCGCCAGGTGATGATCCGCATCGCCGAACAGGGTGTCGATCATGGTCACCCGCTTGAAGAGATGGCCTACCTTGTATTCCATGGTCATGCCGACGCCGCCATGCAGCTGAACCGCCTGTTGACCTACGAAGCGGCCTGAGCGTCCGATCTGCACTTTCGCAGCCGAAATCGCCTTGCGGCGCTCCTCGACATTCTGGTCCTGTGCCATCATGGCGGCAAACATTGCCATGCTGCGTCCCTGCTCGACGGCAATGAACACCTCGGACGAGCGGTGCTGCAGCACCTGGAACGAGCCAATGGTGGTGTTGAACTGGCGGCGGGTCTTC
Source organism: Pseudomonadota bacterium (assembly GCA_030777385.1). GTDB lineage: Bacteria > Pseudomonadota > Alphaproteobacteria > Rhizobiales > Beijerinckiaceae > Microvirga. The sequence continues at coordinate 4,573 of JALYFY010000187.1, forward strand.
AGGTAATCGACCGTGAGCTTGAGCATCTCGTCCATGGCCCCGATGGCTTCTGCGGCCAGGGCCGCAATAGCCACATCGGTCACGCGCTCGATCACAGGCAAAGCACCCTCCGGATTGCCGATGACGCTGCTGGCGTCAACCCGCACGCCTTCCAGCGTCATCTCTGCGGCACGCTGACCGTCCTGAGTCGGATAGCCCCGTCGGGACAGTCCTGGGGCATTGGCATCGATGAGGAAGAGACCGATGCCGTCGCGGTCGCGGCGGGAGCCGGCGACCCGCGCCGTGACGAGGATCTTGTCGGCACTGTCGCCATGCAGCACGACGCTCTTGTGCCCGTCGAGAATGAAGCTGCCGCCGTCGCGCCGCGCCGTCGTGCCAACATCGAAGAGATCGTAGCGCGATTGCCGCTCCGTATGAGCGAAGGCAAGGCGAAGGTCGCCTGCCGCCACCTGGGGCAGATAGGCTGCCTTCTGCTCCTCGCTGCCGCCGTGCTGAAGCAGGCCGCCGCCAAGGATGACGGTTGCAAGATAAGGTTCGAGAGCAAGCGAGCGGCCGAAGGCTTCCATGATCGTCATGGTCTCCACCGGCCCGCCGCCGAAGCCGCCATGGGCCTCATCAAAGGGCAGGGCGAGAAGGCCGAGCTCCGCATAGGCGTTCCACAGGTCCCGGCTCCAGCCCTCCGGCTCCTTGGCATAGCGCTGGCGGCTCTCGAAATCGTAGCGATCGGCCATCAGGCGGTCGACGCTGTCCTTCAGGAGGCGCTGCTCTTCGCTGAGATCAAAGTCCATAGTCGCGTTTCCTTAAAGCTCATGTCACGGGAGGGGATCAGAACCCCAGGATCGCCTTTGCGATGATGTTCTTCTGAATTTCATTCGAGCCGCCGTAGATCGAGATCTTGCGCCAGTTGAAATAGGTTGGCGCGATGGTGCTCGCCCAATCGGGGCCGTCCGTGGGCTCGTTGCGTCCTTCCTCTTCGGGCTGATAGGGAAGGGCATAGGGACCGACGACCTCCAGCAGCAGCTCGGTGGTGGCCTGCTGAATCTCGGAACCCTTTATCTTGAGGATCGAGGAGGCCGGATCGGGCTTGCCCTTCTCGCGCCGGCTTTCGGCAGCGACAACCCGCAGCTGCGTCATCTCAAGCGCCTTCAGCTCGACCTCGACGGCCGCCAGCTTCTCGCGGAAGCGAGGGATCTCGATCAGCGGAACGTCGCCGATGCGCTCCAGGCTTGCGAGCTCCCGCACACGCTTCAAGCGAGCCTTCGAGATGCCGATGCGCGCGATGCCGACGCGCTCGTTGCCGAGCAGGAACTTGGCATAATCCCAGCCCTTGTTCTCTTGGCCTACGAGATTCTCAACAGGAGCGCGCACGTCGTCGAGGAACACCTCGTTGACCTCGTGGCCGCCATCGATGGTCTGGATCGGACGGACGGTAATTCCCGGCGACTTCATGTCGATGAGCAGGAACGAGATGCCCTCCTGCTTTTTCACGGCGGAGTCGGTGCGCACGAGGCAGAAGATCCAGTCAGCATGCTGGGCCAGCGTGGTCCAGGTCTTCTGGCCGTTGACGATGTAATGATCGCCGTCGCGCTTTGCCGTGGTCTTCAGCGATGCGAGGTCGGAACCGGCACCCGGTTCCGAGAAGCCTTGGCACCACCAGTCGTCGAGATTGGCGATACGCGGCAGGAAGCGGCGCTTCTGGTCCTCGTTGCCGAAGGTGTAGATCACAGGACCTACCATGCTGACGCCGAAGGCGAGCGGTTCTGGGGCTGGCGCCTGCTGCAGCTCGTCGCGGAAGATGTATTGCTTCACCGGGCTCCAGCCGGTGCCGCCCCATTCCACGGGCCAGTGCGGCACAGCCCAGCCCTTGGCGTTGAGGATGCGGCTCCAGGTGACGAGGTCATCCTTGCTCGGATGGTGGCCCTCGATCATCTTGCGGCGGATCGAATCAGGGAGCGATGTGCGGAAGAATTCGCGAACCTCTTCGCGGAAGGCGAGCTCCTCATCGGTGAAGCGCAGATCCATGGCGGATGTCCTCTAAACGGAAAATCGAGTTGAACAGATGAGAATGGTCATGATGCGGCGCGCTCCGTCCTGCTTCGTTCCGCCTCACGCAGCTCGACCTTGGACAGCTTGCCGACGGACGTACGGGGAAGGGCGTCACGGATTTCCAGAGCAGCCGGCATTTCGTGCTTGCCGAGCTTGTCGGCGAGGAATGATTGCAGCTCTTCCAGGCTGAAGCCTGGGGCGCCGGCTTTCAGCTTGACGAACACCTTGGCGGCCTCACCCCGATACGGGTCGGGAATGCCCACCACGGCGGCCTCCTCCACCTGCTGATGCTCGTAGACGGCCTGCTCGATCACTTGCGGGTAGACGTTGAAGCCGCCCGAGATGATCATGTCCTTGCGCCGGTCGACGATGAAGAAATAGCCGTCCTCATCCATGTAGCCGATATCGCCGGTGAGGAACCCGCTGTCCGTGAAGGCCTCAGCGGTTTCCTTAGGCTTGTTCCAGTACCCGCGGCTGACGTTCTGCCCTCGGATCCGAAGCTCTCCGACCTCTTTGACACCAAGGACGGTGCGAGGCTCGTTGAGGGACACGATGTCAAGCTCGACGCCCGGCATGGGTATGCCGATGGAGCCGGGCTTGGGCGGTCCCTGCAGCGGCAGGTTCGTGCCGGCGGGCGAGGTCTCGGTCATGCCCCAGCCGCCCAGCAGCCGCTGCCCCGTCAGGCGCCTGAAGCGCTCCGCCACCTCGATGGGGAGCGGCGCGGCACCCGAGCTGCAATGGATCAAGGATGAAAAGTCGCGCTTCTCGAGATCCGGGTAATTGGCCAACGCGATCCACATGGTGGGAACGCCCGGGAAGGCCGTGGCGCGCTTCGTCTCGATGTCGCGCAGGGTGGTCTCTGGATCGAAGCGCAGGCGCAGCAGGATCTCGTTGCCATTCCTGATCTGCCGCAGCAGGATCGTGGTCAGAGCATAGATGTGGAACAGCGGCAGAACGCAGATCACCTTCTGCTCGCCAGGCTGCGTGTTCAGCTGCGGACTGAACCAAGCCTCGTACATGGCGACCGCCGCCGTGAGGTTGCCATGGGTGAGGATGGCGCCCTTAGGCGTGCCCGTGGTGCCGCCGGTATACTGCAGCAGAGCGATGTCTTCGGTGGTCACCGATGGCCATTGCGCGGGTGGATTTGCATTTTGCGTGAAGGCCTCGAAGGAGATCACATCAGGCCTGTCGGGGATCGGCATGACGGGGGCCGGCGAGGTTCCCCACACCGCATCTTCGCCGACGATCACCCGATCCACATGGCCGCCGTCCAGGAGCTTGAGGGCCATGGTCAGCATGGTGGCGAGATTGGTCGTCACGAGAATGCGTGCGCCGCTGTCATGCAGCTTGTGCGCCAGCTCGCGCTCCGCGTCGAGAGGGCTTAAGTGAACGAGCCGGATGCCCGCCTTTGCGGCGCCGAAAAACGCGAAGGGATGGTAAGGGGTGTTGGGCAGATAAAGAGCAAGCGCCTCGTCGGCACCAATGCCAGATGCCAGAAGGGCAGCCGCCATGGCGTCGGCCTGGCGGCCGATCTCGTTATAGCTGATGTGCCTGTCCCGGTATTCGATGGCGGGCCTGTCGCCATAGGCTGCGACGGCATCGTCGAGAAGCCGCGGCAGCGTGGTCTGCCCGATGGCGGCGTCCCAGCGGACACCCGGCGGATAGGAGCGCTCCCAGGGAAAGGTCTGACGGCTCATCGGCCCTCCGTTCCATCGATGGTAACAACGATCTTGCCAAGCGCCTTGCGGGCGCTGAGCGCCGCGATGGCCTCACCCGCCCGCGCCAGGGGAACGCGCTCCGAAATGACAGGCCTGATGGCACCGCGTGCATAGAGGTCCAGGAGTTCACGCACATTGCCTGCATTGGCCTCGGGATCCCGCTTGGCGAAGGCACCCCAGAACACGCCGACGATCTGGCAGGATTTCAGGAGCGGCAGGTTGAGCGGAATCTTTGGAATGCCCGCCGGGAAGCCGACCACGAGAAAGCGGCCTTCCCAGGCAATGGCGCGCAATGCCGCCTCGGAGTAGTCGCCGCCGACCGGATCGTAGACCACGTCGGCGCCGTTCGGGCCGCAGGCGGCCTTGAACTGCTCAGCCAGAGCTTTCGCACCGTCCTTGTCCAGAGGTCCTGCGGAATACACGATGCTCTCGTCCGCGCCGTGTTTTTTGGCGAGCGCCGCTTTCTCCTCGGACGAGGCGGCTGCAATGACCCGTGCCCCCATGGCCTTGCCGAGCTCGACCGCCGCCAGCCCGACGCCTCCGGCCGCGCCCAGAACCAGGAGAGTTTCTCCAGCCTTCAACTGAGCCCGATCCTTCAGGGCATGGTAGGAGGTGCCGTAGGTCATGATGAAGGCGGCTGCCTCGTCGAACGGCATCCCATCGGGCATAGGAATGCAGCGCTCTGCGGGGAGCGCCAGCTTCTCGGCCATGCCGCCCCAGCCGCAGGAACCGATCACCCGATCGCCCACCTTCAGCGAGGTGACGCCGTCACCCAGCGCTTCGACGATGCCGGAGACTTCGCTGCCCGGAGCGAAAGGACGTTCCGGCTTGAACTGGTAGCGATCCTCGATGATCAGCGCATCAGGATAGTTCACCCCGCACGCCCGAACGGCGAGCAGGATTTCGCCCGGCTTCGGGCGCGGTTCGGCCAGGGTTTCCAGCGCGAGCGTCTCCGGTCCGCCCGGCTGCTTGCTGAGTAGGGCCAGCATCCTTCGCTTCCTCCCGAGAAAGCGTATCGTTGTTGTTGAAGGTAGGGTACTGCCGATGGTTTGATATGCAAGCCGATTTTTCGAAAAATTATAAAAACCAGAAATTTTGTCATATTTTCAAATGCATTTGGGCTGGACAAAAACATACCGCTTTTGTCATTAATAAGTCCCATGAAGGCAAAACCACTTGGGATGGCCTGATTTAAGGCACTCCAAGAGCAGGAAGCCCAAGAGCTCCGGTTGATCCAGGGAGGATCCTGATATGCGTGAGGCTGTTATCGTTTCCACGGCGCGTACCCCGATCGGAAAAGCGTATCGGGGCGCGTTCAACAACACCCAGGCTCAGGCCCTTGGAGGGCACGCCATCGCCGAGGCTGTGAAGCGCGCCGGTGTCGATCCCGGTGAGATCGGCGATGTGGTGATGGGTGCTGCTCTTCAGCAGGGTTCGAGCGGAGGCAATGTCGCCCGCCAATCCGCCCTGCGCGCAGGCCTCCCCACCGGGGTTGCCGGCATGAGCATGGACCGGCAATGCGCCTCCGGTCTCATGGCCATCGCGACGGCCGCCAAGCAGATCATGGTCGACGGCATCGACGTGGCCGTCGGTGGCGGCCTCGAATCGATATCGTTGGTCCAGAACGAGCACGCCAACCGTTATCGTGGGCAGGATCCTGCGCTCGTGGAAAAAATCCCGGCGCTTTACATGTCCATGCTCGAGACGGCGGAGATCGTTGCCGACCGCTACGGCGTCTCCCGCGAGGCGCAGGACGAATACGCCCTCCAGTCGCAGCAGCGCACGGCGCAGGCCCAGTCGGAAGGGCGCTTCCAGGCCGAGATCGCCCCGATGACGACGCGCATGATTGTCGTCGACAAGGCAAGCGGCGCCACATCCGAGCGGGAGGTGACCCTGTCGCAGGACGAGGGCAACCGGCCGCAGACCCGGCTCGAGGACCTGCAGAGCTTGAAGCCCGTCTTCAAGGATGGGCAGCAGGTGAGGGAAGGTCGCTTCATCACAGCAGGAAACGCCTCCCAGCTCTCGGATGGGGCCTCGGCCTCCGTTTTGATGGAAGCCAGGGAGGCTGAGCGCCGCGGGCTGCAGCCGCTCGGCGCCTATCGCGGCATGGCGGTTGCCGGATGCAGCCCGGACGAGATGGGCATCGGGCCGGTCTTTGCCGTGCCGAAGCTGCTCAAGCAGCATGGCCTCACGGTGGACGATATCGACATCTGGGAACTCAACGAGGCCTTCGCCTGCCAAGTGCTCTATTGCCGCGACCGGCTCGGCATCCCCAACGAAAAGCTCAACGTGAGCGGCGGCGCGATCTCCATCGGTCATCCCTATGGTATGTCGGGTGCCCGCATGACGGGGCACATCCTGGTTGAGGGCAAGCGCCGGGGCGCAAAATACGGCATCGTCACCATGTGTGTCGGTGGCGGCATGGGAGCTGCGGGCCTTTTCGAAATCTATTGAAACAAAACCTCGAAAAGACAATCGAAGAGTACCGGCAAAGGATCTTTGGAGGAGAACAGCATGGACACTGCGGCAGAGACAGCTTCGCCAACGCGCATCAATTCTGTCGTCGAACTGGCGCGAGACGGCGAGATCGCCGTTCTCACCGTGGATTCCCCTCCGGTGAACGCCCTGTCGGCGCAAGTTCGCGAAGGCATCGTGGAGGGCATCCGGCAGACTGACGCCGATGCGGCCGTCAAGGCTGTGGTGCTGCACTGCGCGGGCCGTACCTTCTTTGCGGGCGCCGACATCAGCGAATTCGGCAAGCCGCCGAAGCATCCGATGCTTCCCGAAGTGGTGGACATCATCGAAGCCTCCTCGAAGCCGGTGGTGGCGGCCCTTCACGGCACGGCCCTCGGCGGCGGGCTGGAGACGGCGCTTGCCTGCCACTACCGGGTTGCAGTTCCGTCGGCCAAGTGCGGCTTTCCTGAAGTGAAGCTGGGACTTCTGCCAGGCGCGGGCGGCACGCAGCGCCTTCCCCGCCTCGTCGGTCCCGAGCGGGCGCTCGAACTCGTCACCTCAGGCAGCCAAATCTCGGCAAAAGCTGCGCAGGAGATGGGCATCGTGGACGAAATCGTTGACGAGAATGGTCTTCTTGCAAGCGCCATTGCCTTCGCCCGCAAGGTCGTTGCGGAGAACCGCCCCTTGAAGAAGGTGCGCGATCTCGACGACAAGATTGCAACTGCGCGAGGCAAGCCGGAGATCTTCGACGCCTTCCGCAAAGCCAATGCGCGCAAGTTCCGCGGCTTCCAGGCGCCGGAATACAACATCCGCTGCGTCGAAGCTGCCGTGAACCTGCCCTTCGACGAGGGCATCAAGCTGGAGCGCCAGCTGTTTCAGGAACTCGTGAGCGGTGAACAATCCGCCGCCCAGCGCCACGTGTTCTTCGCGGAGCGCCAGGTCTGGAAGATTCCGGACATCTCGGACGACACACCGGCTTTGCCGGTAAAGAAAGTGGGCATCATCGGCGCCGGCACCATGGGCGGCGGCATCTCCATGAACTTTGCCAATGCCGGACTGCCCGTCACCATTGTCGAGGCCAGGCCTGAGGCTCTGGAGCGTGGCCTGTCGGTGATCCGGCGCAATTACGAGAGCACGGCCAAGAAAGGCCGCATGACGGCCGAGGATGTGGAGCGCCGCATGGAGCTCCTTAACGGCAGCCTCAACCTGGAGGATCTGGCCGATTGCGATCTCATCATCGAGGCCGTGTTCGAGAACATGGCGATCAAGAAGGAGATCTTCACAAAGCTCGACGCCATTGCCAAGCCCGGTGCGATCCTCGCCACCAACACCTCCTATCTCAACGTGAATGAAATCGCCGCGATGACGAAGCGGCCGGAATACGTGCTGGGCATGCACTTCTTCTCGCCGGCGAACATCATGCGCCTGCTGGAGGTCGTGCGCGGTGAGAAGACGGACAAGCGGGTGATTGCAACCGCCATGCAGCTCGGCCGTAAGATCGGCAAGATCGCGGTGCTCGTGGGCGTCTGCCACGGTTTCGTGGGCAACCGCATGCTCGAGCCGCGCCAGCGCGAGGCCAACCGCCTGGTGCTTGAAGGCGCGATGCCCTGGGACGTCGACCGGGTGCTCTACGAGTTCGGCTTCCCCATGGGACCCTTCGCCATGGCGGATCTTGCCGGCCTCGACATCGGCTGGTCGCGGGAGGCCTCGAAGGGCGAGACGGTGCGGGAGATCCTCTGCGAGCAGGATCGGCGCGGCCAGAAGACCGGCGCCGGCTTCTACGACTACGACGAAAACCGCAATGCGAAGCCGTCCGGGCTCGTGGAGCAGATCATCCTCGATCTCTCCGCCAAGAAGGGCATCGTGAGGCGGACGATCTCAGACCAGGAAATCCTGGAGCGCTGCGTCTATTCCATGGTCAACGAAGGCGCGAAGATCCTGGAGGAGGGCATCGCCATCCGGTCTTCCGACATCGATATCGTGTGGATCAATGGCTATGGCTGGCCCGTCTATCGCGGTGGCCCGATGTTCTACGGCGAGCAGGTGGGTTTGGGTAAAGTGCTCGAGCGGCTGCGGGATTACGAAGCAAAGCTCGGACCGGAGTTCAAGCCATCCGGTCTGCTTGAGCGCCTCGCCGCGGACGGCAAGGGCTTTCGCGATCTCTAGCGCCCGATAGGGACCGCAACCAGCATGAACGATTCGGCTCCCCAACCGAGCCTCCGTACCCGCCCGGATTTCCTCTCCGGCGCGCGTCCCAGCGCGCCGGATTGGTTCGAGAAGGCGCTCGCGGAGGCTCCCGAGCGGGGCTTCGTCGAGGCGGCGGGTGCCCGGATCGAAACCTTGACCTGGGGCGAGCGCGGAAGGCCTGGGCTCCTCTTCCTGCACGGCAACGGGGCGCATGCGGATTGGTGGAGCTTCATCGCGCCGTTTTTCTCAAAGCATTACCGTTGCGCTGCCCTGTCATGGTCCGGAATGGGGGGATCGGACCGGCGCGAGCGCTACTCCTTCGACATCTTCCTCCAGGAGGCGATGACGGTCGCCAAGGAGACGGGTCTATTCGACACTGCGGTGAAGCCCGTCTTCATTGGTCATTCCTTCGGAGGCTTCCCCGCCATCGAGGCCGCTGCGCGGCACGGCGGGCGCCTGGGCGGCGTCATCACGGTCGACACTCCGATCTTTTCGAACGAAAGGCGCCGGGAGCGTCGTGAGAAGGGCGCTGCATGGGAGATGCGGCCCCACAAGATCTATCCTACCCTTGAGGCTGCCCTGCAGCGCTTCAGGCTGGTGCCAGCCCAACCCTGCGAAAACCTCTTCATCGCGGACTTCATCGCCCGGACATCTTTGACTGAGGTTCAAACCAAGGAAGGCTCAGGCTGGACCTGGCGCTTCGATCCGTTTCTCTGGCGCGATTACGAGTGGGAGGATCCGGCGCCTGCCCTGTCGGCCCCGCGGTGCCCGCTGGCCATTCTCCTGGGAGCCCGCTCGACGCTGATGCAAGCAGGGGACATCGAGAGGATGCGCTGCATCCCGCCGCCCGGCACCCCGATCATCGAGATCCCGGAGGCCTATCATCATGTGCCGATCGATCAGCCGCTCGCACTGGTGGCCGTGATCCGCGCCTTGCTGTCAGGCTGGGCCACGGCATCCGCCTCCGGCGTGAAGACACCCATGAACAGGGGCCTCACGTAAAGATCGGCGGCGGACTCTGCGGTGATCCCGGGAACCCACCATTCCAGCTCCACAGCCGCGTTGACGATGCTGTCGACCATGTGAGCCGCGACGGACGGATCGAGCGGGCGGATCGATCCATCGACCATGCCGTCAACGACGAAGCTGCCGAACCGTTGCGCCAACCGGTCCATGGTGCGCTTTGTCCCGCCTCTCATGGCTTCAGGTAGAGCGCTGAAGGCGGAAATGCGCAGAAGCGGTCCCTGGTCGGAAAGCTGATAGCGGACGAGCTCGCTCGTTGCTGCGCAAAGATGGTCCCAGCCGGTCTCCCCGTTGGCCTCGGCGGCCCGCTGGACCTGCCGCACCACCGCGAAGGTTCGCTCGAAGCAGTCTGCCACCAGATCGTCCTTGTTGTCGTTGTGGTGATAGAACGAGCCCTTGGTGACGTTGAGGCGGGCGGAAATCTTCTCCACGGAGGCACCGCGGTAGCCCTGTTCGTTGATGAGGAGGGTGGCCGAACGCAGGAAAGCCTCCGGAGAAACCTCCTCGGCCGACGGCCACACCATCTCTGGGAGAACGGTCGGTCGCCAGCCGGATTGCGCCGTGGCAAGGCCGCCGATGAGAATGTCGCCCACCCTGTCGGCAACGCGCCGGTAGTCCTCCGGCTCATAATGGTCGATCCAGTGCCGCACGCCATGCATCACCGAAATGAGCAGATGGGTCCTGGCGTTGCGATGGGCGCGGGTCAAGGGCAGGTCGCCGTTCAGCTCGAACAGGCCGCGCAGATGCCGGAACATTTGGTTGTAGGTGCTGAACACCAGCTCCATATGAGGGGAGGTCAGGGACCGCATGTCGCTGAAGCTCATCAGGGGCGGCTGGTCCCCGGATGCGCTCTCCGCAAGCTTCTCGAAATAGAGGCGCAGGACCGCGCGCAGCCGGTCCTCGGGCGTCGCCTCTTGGAGCGCAGTGGCGATCATTCCTTCCAGCACGTCGATCGAGCGCAGAAGGCACGCCGTCGCAAGCTCCTCCTTTTTGCGGTAATAATAGGTGACGCTGTTGGTGATGAGGCCAACACTCTGGGCCACATCGGCCAGGGTGGTTCCTTTCAGGCCCTTCTGATTGAAGAGGCGCACTGCAGCGTCGAGAATGGCTTGCCGCTTTTGCTCATAGCGCTTGGTCTGGCGCGGGAGGGCACTGGAAGAAGGCGTCATAACAGTCTCGCGGCTCCTTGCCGGGGAGTGGGTGCACAAGCTACCCATCGCTAAGCTCCTAGCATGATTTTAAGCCGGGCGCGATGCCGGGATCGCCGCAGAATGAGTGTACCGGTTATTCTAATATGCCGCATCGGCACGATCCTGGACGTCAACGAAAGGCTTAAAAAACGGGCTCAAGGATCCGTTGACGCCATAAATGTATCGTGTCAGTCTTTCGCCCAATCACTGGCGGCGCCTATGCAGTGCTGCCGGCGGTACGGTACTCAAAAAATCCGTACCGTTCATTCGAGAGGAAACGATCCGAGGATCTCGGTTGGTTCGATCTGAGGCGTCTGCGGCCACAAGGCCAAGCCCTCGTTCCTGCCCTAGCCAGGCAGGAATTTCGTGACCAGGCCGGCCCCGGTACCCAAGAGGAGGACACGGCTCCTTGAACATATTTTTCCAGCAGCTTCTGAACGGGCTTACGCTCGGCAGTGTCTATGCTCTCGTGGCGCTCGGTCTGACGCTCGTCTACGGAATTCTGCACATTCCTAACTTCGCTCACGGCGCGCTGTACATGGTCGGGGCTTATGCGGCCTTTTACCTGGTCGGTACCCTGGGGGCCAACTACTGGGTCGCCATGATCGGCGCAGCCGCAGTCGTCGCCCTGCTGGCCGTGCTGTCGGATCGGCTCATCTTTCACAGGCTCAGGAACGCGCCGCCGCTGCACGACATGATTGCAGCCATCGGGCTTCTCCTGTTCCTCGAAGCCTGCATTCAGGCAACCTGGGGCGCGGAATTCCACCGCCTTGCTCCTCCCTATCCGCAGATCGTTCGGGTCTTCGATCTTGTCGCGCCCGCCCAACGCCTCATCATCATCGCCGCCGCGTTCGGACTGATGTTGGTTCTGCACCTCTTTCTCACGCGCACGCTCGTCGGCTCGACGATCATCGCGATGGCGCAGAACCGAGAGGGAGCTTCTCTCGTGGGCATCGACGCCACGAAGGTGTCCATCCTCACCTTCGCCATCTCGGGCGCTCTTGCGGCCGTCGCCGCTACGCTCTTCTCGCCGATCAACCTGATCTACCCATCCATGGGGCATCTGGTGATCATGAAAGCCTTCGTGATCATCATCCTCGGCGGCATGGGCAGCATCCCCGGGGCCATCGTCGGCGGTCTCGTGATCGGATTTGCGGAGAGTTTCGGCGCCTTCTACGTCTCGACCAACTACAAGGACATCATCGCCTTCGCGCTTCTCGTCCTGATCCTGTCCTTGCGGCCCCAAGGCCTCTTTCCAAGCGGAGTCCGGTGATGCCGTCGACCGCATTGCAGAAACCTCTGCTCGCTCTCCTTCTGGTCCTGGCCATCGCCTTTCCGGTGATCGCAGCCAACGACTACTACATCTATGTCATGTCGCTTGCCTATATCATGGCCATCGCGGCAGTGGGGCTGAACCTCATCCTGGGCTATACCGGGCAGCTCAACTTGGCCCATGCGGGCTTCATGGCCATCGGCGCCTATACGGTCGGCATCCTGACGGTGGATTACGGGGTGCCGTACTGGATCGCGTTCGTGGCTGCGGGCTTCATCTCCGCAGTCCTTGGGTTCTTCGCAGGCCTCCTGTCGCTGCGGCTCAAAGGTCACTTCTTTTCGATCTTCACCCTGTGCGTCGGCTTCATGATCTATCTGATCATCGAGAAGTGGGATGCCCTGACCCATGGCACGGTAGGCATCATCGACATCCCGGCGCCCACCGGGATCGGGCCGCTTCGCTTCGATCACACGTGGTCCCAGTATTATCTTGTGCTGTTCTTCCTGGTGGCGAGCCTTTGGCTGATGAGCCGGATCGTGCATTCGCTCCTTGGCCGGGCCTTCATCGCGATCCGCAACAGCGAGGATCTTGCCGAAACCCTCGGCATCAGCCTGATGCGCACCAAGGTTCTCGCCTTCGTGCTGTCCACTGTTTATGCGGGCATGGCCGGTGCGCTCTATGCCGGGTTCGTGCGCTTCATCGGCCCTGGCATGGCTCTCGAGAGCCACACCTTCGACATGATCGCCTTCATTCTGGTTGGAGGAATCGGCACGCTGTTCGGACCTCTGCTGGGTGCAATCCTGCTCACCTGGCTGACCCAGTCCCTGCAGTTCCTGCAAGATTACCGGATGATTATCTTCGGTCCTCTCCTGATCCTTCTGGTCATGTACTTCCCGCAAGGCCTCATCGGCTATTATCGGGAACGGCAGGCCAAGCGCGCGGCAGCATCCGTTCAGGACAGGCGCCTTCAAAGAGCCGTCCTTGGCTCTCAGGAGGCGCGCACCAATGCTTGAGATTCAAGGATTGACCAAACGCTTCGGCGGGCTGACTGCGGTGCGTGACGTGACCACCTCCTTCGAGCGTGGACGCATCAACGCGATCATCGGCCCGAACGGCGCCGGCAAGACGACCTTCTTCAATCTGGTGAGCGGCTCCCACCGGCCGACATCAGGCCGCATCATCTTCGACGGGCAGGATGTGACAGGCCTGAGGCCCGATCAGGTTGCCAAGCTCGGCGTTGCCCGGACCTTCCAGTCGACCCACCTGTTCGATCAGGCGACGGTGCTCGACAACCTGATCGTCGGCCATCGCCTGCGCACATCCTCCACCTTCTGGGACGTGGTGTTCAACACCCGACGTTTGAAGGAGGACGAGCGAAGCTGCCGTGCGAAAGCCGAGGAGGTGCTCGACTTCGTCGGCCTCTCGTCGGTCGCCCATCATCGGGCGGCGGACATTTCGCAGGAGGAGCGCAAGCGGGTGGCGTTTGCCATGGCCCTTGCCACCGACCCGAAGATCGTTCTGCTCGACGAGCCTGCCGGCGGCGTCAACCCGGAGGAAACCTTAGGTCTCGCCGAGTTGATCCGGAAGATGGTTCGCAGCGGGCTTACCGTCTGCCTCATCGAGCACAAGATGGACATGATCATGAGCCTCGCCGACAAGATCGTCGTGCTCGATCATGGCGAGATGATCGCCGAGGGAACGCCTTCGCAAATCCGCTCCGATCAGCGTGTGATCGAGGCCTATCTGGGAGCTGACTATGCTGCGGCTTGAGGGGGCACAGCTGAATTATGGCAGCTTCCGAGCGCTCGACGGGATCACGATCCATGCCGATCCGGGCGAGCTCGTGGTGATGCTGGGCGCCAACGGCGCGGGCAAGAGCTCACTCTTCCTGGCCATCAGCGGCCTACGGAAGCTCAGCCGTGGCAACATCTGGTTCAAGGACCAGAACATCGCCGGACGCAAGCCGTCCCAGATCGTGCAGGCCGGCGTCGTGCATTGCCCCGAAGGGCGCAAACTGTTTCCCGAGATGTCCGTGCGCAAGAATCTGCTTCTCGGCGCCTACGTCCATCGCCAGGACAGATCAGAAACCCAGAAGATCCTCGACCAAGTCTTCGAAATGTTTCCGATCCTGTTCGAGAAGCGCAACGACGCGGCTGGATCCTTGAGCGGCGGCCAGCAGCAGATGGTGGCTATCGGCCGTGCATTGATGGGGCGGCCCGAGGTCCTGCTGCTCGACGAGCCCTCGCTTGGCCTTGCACCCCTCGTGGTGAAGCAGGTGCTGGGCGTGATCAAGGCCATCAACGACAACGGCACGACGGTGCTGCTCGCGGAGCAGAACGCTTACGCCGCCTTGCAAATCGCCCATCGCGCCTACGTCATTGAGAGCGGCCGGATCGTCATGGAAGGCGATCGCGAGACGCTGCTCAATGATGAGCGTGTTCGAAAAGCCTATATCGGCGCCTAAATCAAGCGCCGGTACCAGAGGCCTGCGAGCCATGGCAGGTTCGTAAAAAGAGAGAGGCAGGTGCCGAAACCACTTGGGCTCCTGCTCCACGAATAACAAAAGGAGAGGAAATAGATGGCTCTTTGGAAACACCTGGTTCAGGCCGCAAGCGCGATCACGCTCGCTGCAACCGTCACCTCTGTCGCGTCGGCTCAGGAAACCGTCAATATCGGCTATACCGGCCCGCTCAGCGGCGGTGCGGCGCTCTACGGCAAGAACACCCTCGTCGGCCTGGAAATGGCTGCGAAGGAGATCAACGATGCCGGCGGCTTCGATGTCGGCGGCAAGAAGTACAAGTTCAACATCGTGGCGCTGGACGACAAGTACTCGCCAAGCGAAGCAGCCGTGAACGCCAAGCGTCTCAAGGCCCAGAACAACACCCCTATGGTGTTCACGCCCCATTCCGGTGGTGCCTTCGCCATCCAGGCCTTCAACGAGCAGGACAATTTCATTCTCGGCGCCTATACCAGCGTGCCGAACATGACGGAGCGGGGTAACAAGCTCACCCTGCGCATTCCGCCGTCCTTTGCAGGCTACGTGCAGCCCTTCATCAATGTGCAGATGAAGACTTTCGGCAAGAAGCTTGCCATGGCGGGCGGCGATCATGATTACGCCAAGGCCTGGGCCCAGCTCTTCGCTCCGGCCTGGAAGCAGGCAGGCGGTGAGGTCGTTGCCGAAAATCCCATGTCCTACAACAAGGACACAGACTTCTACAGCGGCGTGAGCCGCGTTCTCGCAGCCAGCCCCGATGTCCTCTTCGTGGGCGGTGCCTCCGAGCCGACAGCTCTGGTGGCCAAGCAGGCTCGCGAGCTTGGATTCAAGGGCGGCTTTGCCGTCATGGATCAGGCCAAGCTCGACGAGATGGCGGCGGTTGTCGGTGGCATGGATATGCTGGAAGGCGCCGTCGGCGTTCTGCCGCTAATCTACGACAAGCGGCCGGGCACGGAAGCCTTCATCGAGAAGTTCAAGAAGCTCTACAGCCGCAATCCCGGAACAGAGGCTTCCTACCACTACTCGACCCTGAATGCCCTGAGCGAGGCCATGAAGATGGCCGGCAGCGTCTCCGACCCGAAGGCCATTCACGCCAAGCTCAGCGAAGCCTATGGCAAGCTGCCGCCGGAGCGGAATCCTGCCCGTATCACCAGCGTCGATGACCGTGGCGGAACCAATGCCAACATTGTCGTCGGCGTAGTGAAGAACGGCAAGGTCGAGACCATCGAGGCTGCAAGCCTCGGTCAGTAAGTGACATGAAGGCACGGCTGGCTGCAGCAGCCAGCCGTGCCTTCGGCTGCTTCTATCGAAGGGGTGGTAGCGACATGGATGCGATCTCATTCGACAGTCGAGCTGACGAGATCCGTAAGCACGTATCTCTCCAAGGGTTCATGAAGCTTCTTGGCGCCGAACTCGATGAGCTTACACCGGGTGCGTCGACGATTTCAGTCTCACGCCGCAATGACCTCCTACAGCAGAATGGCCTTTTCCACGGGGGCGTTACGGCTTTCCTGATCGATAATGGGACGACCATTGCAGCGGCAACGGTCCTGAACTCTCAACAAGGCGTACTCACCGCAGAGTACAAGCTCAATCTTTTCTCGCCAGCAGATGGTGATCAGCTCATCTGTCGCTCACGGGTGGTCAAGCCTGGCAGTCGCTTGGTGATTGTGGCAGCTGACGTGTTCACCAAAAAAGACGGGCGAGAGAAGCAAACCGCTGTCGCACTTGCGACCATAGCTGTTCTGGATCAATCATCCCTGCCGTTATTGCGGCAAGCCCGGTAGTTGATCCCAGCTGACTTATATTTCCTGACAAAAAAAGCAAAGAGGGAAGAAACGATGTTGAAGGGAATGATGATGGATCGGCCGCTGTCGATCCCGGCGATCATCGATCTGGCGGCGGAGGTTCACGCCAACACCGAGATCGTCTCGGTTGCCACCGAAGGCGGGATCCACCGCACCACCTACAAGGACATCCGCAAACGCGTTGCCCAACTCGCCCACGGCCTGCGCGCTCTCGGCGTCAAGCCCGGGGATCGCGTAGCGACGTTGGCCTGGAACGGCTACCGGCATTTCGAGCTCTATTACGCCATCTCCGGCATCGGAGCGGTTTGCCACACGGTCAACCCGCGCCTCTTCCCCGAGCAACTCGTCTACATCATCAATCACGCGCAGGACACAGCGCTCTTCTTCGACATCACCTTCGCGCCTCTGGTCGCAGCCCTTCGGCCCAATCTGCCTGAAGGCCTCACCTATGTGGCGATGACGGGCCGCGAGACGATGCCCGCGCAGGAAGGGCTCGACGGCCTCCTGTGCTACGAGGATCTGCTGACAGGCCAGCCCGACACCATCACATGGCCGGATCTCGATGAGAACACGGCTGCGGCGCTGAGCTACACCTCCGGCACTACGGGCGAGCCCAAGGGCGTGCTCTACTCGCACCGTTCGCAGGTGCTCCACGCCATGACCTCGGTGATTGGGGCATCCCGCTACTTCGGCATGGGGCGCAAGATCTTGCCCGTCGTACCGCTGTTCCACGTCAACGCGTGGGCGCTGCCCTATTCGGCCCCCATCTCGGGCACCTCCCTGATCTTCCCAGGAGCAAAGCTCGACGGTGCGAGCCTCTTCAACCTGATGGATTCTGAGAAGGTCGACAACAGTTGGGGCGTGCCGACCGTCTGGCTCGGACTTCTGAACGAGATGAAGCAGCGAGGCCGCAAGCCCGAAGGGCTCACCGACGTCATCATCGGCGGCTCAGCGGCACCGCAGCCCATGATCGAAGCCTTCGAGCGCGATTTCGGCATCAGCGTCTGCCATGGCTGGGGCATGACCGAGATGAGCCCCATCGGCACCTTCGGCATGCTGAGCCCGGAGATGGAACAGCTGCCGCTGGACGAGAAGGTTGCCCTGAAGGTGCGCCAGGGCCGGCGTCTCTTCACGGTGGACATGAAGATCGTCGACGAGAACGGCAAGGAACTGCCCAAGGACGGCGTGGTCTTCGGCGAACTCTGCGTACGCGGCCCTGCAGTGGCTTCAGGCTACTACAACAACGAGGCGGCGACCGCCCAGGCGCTCGATTCCGAGGGCTGGTTCAAAACCGGAGACGTGGCCAAGATCACGCCCGACGGTTTCCTCCAGATCGTGGACCGCACCAAGGATCTCGTGAAATCCGGCGGCGAGTGGATCTCCTCCATCGATCTGGAGAATGCGGCGCTGGGCTGTCCGGGCGTTGCCAATTGCGCTGTGCTGGCCATGCCGCATCCGCGCTGGGGCGAGCGGCCGCTTCTCATCGTCGTGCCCAAACCCGATGCCAAGCCTGCCAAGGAGGATATTCTGGCTTATCTCAGCACCAAGGTTGCCAGCTGGCAGGTGCCCGACGATGTGCTGTTTGTCGAGAATATCCCGCTGACCGCAACGGGCAAGATCTCGAAGCTCGAACTGCGCAAGATCCTGAAGGATTACGTCCTTCCGACCGCAGCGTGATCGTCGATGCCGCAGGATTATCTTGGCAGCTTGTTTTCGGCCGCGGGCAAGACGGCGCTCGTGACTGGCGGTGCAACGGGAATCGGACGCATGGTCGCGGAAGCGCTCGTGCGGGCGGGTGCACGGGTGCTGATTGCTTCGCGTAAAGGAGATGCCTGCGAGGCGGTGGCGCGGGAGCTGAATGCGCTAGATGCCCCCGGCTCAGCGGAAGGCTTTGCCGGCGATGTGGCGACCGAAGCTGGGGTTCTGGCCCTGGCCTCGAACGTGAAAGCGCGAACCTCGCGCCTTCACATCCTGGTCAACAATGCAGGCAAGACCTGGGGCGAATCCCTGGAGCGTTTTCCGCACAAGGCGTGGGACGGCGTGTTCTCGGTCAATGTGGCGGGGCTCTTCACGCTGACCCAGCAGCTTCTTCCGTTGCTGGAGGAAGCCGCCACGGACGACGATCCGGCCCGCATCGTCAATCTCGGCTCAGTCATGGGCGCACAGCCCATCGGCGACAACGCCTATTCCTATGCAGCCTCGAAGGCAGCCGTGCATCATCTCACCCGCATTCTGGCGAAGGAGTTCGCCGAACGGCGCATTACCGTGAACGCTTTCGCGCCCGGTCCCTTCCAGAGCCGCATGACGGCCTTTGCCACAGGAGACGAGCACAAGCGCGCCCTCGTCGCGGCCGGTGTTCCCTTAGGGCGCATCGGCCGTCCGGAGGACATCGCAGGGGCACTCCTGTTCCTTTGCGGGCGCGGTGGAGCCTATACGACGGGAGCCATCATTCCCCTCGACGGCGGAATCGGGGTTGAAACCGGGCACAAGATTTTCGGAGAGGCGGCGGAATGAACGCTCATGCGCCCATGGCCGTCACTCTCGAAGAGCTGAAGAACAGCGTCGGCCAAGAGATCGGCGTGTCGTCCTGGATGACTATCGATCAGGAGAGGATCGACCGCTTTGCCGAGGTCACGGCAGATCGTCAGTTCATTCATGTGGACCCAAAGAGGGCTGCTGCGGAGACGCTGTTCGGCGGCACCATCGCGCACGGCTTCCTGACCCTGTCGCTCCTGTCCGCCATGGGCCAGGAGGCGCTGCCGGTGATCCAAGGTCGGGCCATGGGCATCAATTACGGCTTGGAGCGTGTCCGCTTTCTCTCGCCCGTGCCCAGCGGTGCCCGGGTGAGGGGACGTTTCACTCTCTCCGAGATCACCATGCGAGCCTCCACGCAAGCCATGCTCCGCTATCAGGTAACCGTCGAGATCGAGAGCGCCGGGAAGCCGGCGCTTGCGGCTGAGTGGATCACTCTTGCCGTGCTGGGCTGAGTTGGCACTACGAAAAGGGGTGGCCTGCCCATGACATCGCAAGCAACAGCACATCTCGAGCCCGAACGCCTCGGCCCCTATCTTGCGCAGCGCGTTCCGGGATTCGGCCGTTTGATCAGCGCAGAGAAATTCGCTGGCGGGCAGTCGAACCCGACCTTTCTGATCACATCGACGGAAGGCCGCTTCGTCCTGCGGCGCAAGCCCCCGGGGATGCTGCTGAAATCGGCCCATGCGGTTGATCGTGAATATCGGATCATGGCCGCTCTCGCGCAGACGGATGTGCCCGTGCCGCGGGTTCTGCACCTGTGCACGGATGATTCCATCATCGGATCCATGTTCTACGTCATGGATTTCGTCGAGGGGCGAATCTTCTGGGACGGAAAACTGCCAGACCTTCAGCCCGATGAGCGTCGGGCGATCTACGACTCCATGAATGCCGCGCTCGCAGCCCTGCACAAGGTCGATCCCACTGCGGTCGGGCTTGCGGATTACGGCCGGCCCGGAAGCTACTTCGAGCGGCAGGTCGGCCGATGGACGGAGCAGTACCGCGCTTCAGAGACCCACCCTATTCCAGCCATGGATGCACTGATCGACTGGCTCGTGCGCGAGATGCCGGACGACGACGGACGGATGAGCCTTGTCCACGGCGACTATCGCATCGACAACATGATCTTCGCGCTGTCCGAAACGCGAATCCTCGCGGTGCTTGACTGGGAGCTGTCGACATTAGGCCATCCCCTTGCGGATCTTGCCTATCAATGCATGCAATGGCGCCTGCCATCCGAGGGCGCGTTCCGGGGTTTGGGCGGAATTGACCGGCAGGCTCATGGAATCCCGACCGAGCAAGAATATGTCGAGCTCTACTGCCGGCGCACCGGAGTCGATACCATCGGCAATTGGCCGTTCTATCTCGCCTTCAGCTTCTTCCGTCTCGCCGCGATTCTCCAGGGCGTCTACAAGCGGGCGCTCGATGGCAATGCCTCTAACCCAGAGCGCGGGCGCCGCATGGGTGAGGCCGTTCCCATGATGGCCATGATGGCGCTGGAGGTCGTCGGCTCCCGCTGAGGGAGTGGCCGCTCGGCAGGAGCAAAGCAGAAAAACCTGTCAGGCCTTGGCCAGCATCCATTCATGATCCGGATCGTTGTGGAACTTCCAGACCCGCTTCGGACCGGCCATCACGTTCAGGTAAAACAGCTCATAGCCGTGCGGTGCGCCGACCGGATGATATCCTTTCGGCACCAGCACCACATCGCCGTTGCTGGCAGCCAGCGTCTCGTCAAGGGAGCGGTCGTCCGTGTAGACCCGCTGGAGCGCAAAGCCAGAGGGTGGGTTGAGGCGGTGGTAATAGGTTTCCTCAAGCAGCGACTCGTTTGGCAGCATGTCTCGATCGTGCTTGTGGGGCGGGTAGCTCGACCAGTGGCCGGACGGCGTGATGACCTCGACCACGAGCAGGCTCTCCGCTGGTTCCGTCTCCGGCAGGATGTTGCGCACATGGCGCGTGTTCGTGCCCTGGCCGCGGGTTTCCTGACCCACCTGATCGGGACGGATCACGCGCGCCGGCAGCTTGCCCTCGCCCGGCGCCGTGCAGAGCGCCACCTCGCAATCGGTCTCGGCCTGCAGCGACCACTCGGAGCGGGCAGGCGCATAGAGCGACCAGGGATCGGGCTCGAAGGGCGAGGAGCGCCCGCCGATCGTGCCGAAATCCTGGCCCGCCGCGCCTACATGCGCTCTGCCTGAGAGCATGACGATGCAGGCCTCCCGGTCTCCCGTCGCCTGCTTGAGGCTCTGACCGCTTTTCAGCTGGTAGACCTCAAACCCCACATAGGTCCAGCCGGCGGAGGCCGGCGTGATGGCGTGGATGCGCCCACTTGAGTCGGGCTTTGACGGTTTGACGAGGAGCTTCGACATCGTGCTGATCCTTTACCGAAGGCCGGCTTCCTTCAAGAAGCGGGTGAGGTTGGCGTAGCCCATCTTGGCATAGGTGAGCGGGTGAGCCTTCTTGGGATCCTGCTCCGCCTCGATCACGACCCAGCCGCTATAGCCTGGCAGCTCCTTGAATACTGAAACGAAATCCACCATGCCGTCCCCGGGCACTGTGTAGACGCCCTCAAGGACGGAATCGAGGAAGCTCCAGCCTTCGGCCTTCGACTTTTCCATCACGCTCTTGCGCACGTCCTTGGTGTGCACATGGCTGATGCGGCTGCGGTAGCGGCGGGCAAGCTCCGCCGGGTTCGCGCCGCCCCAAGTGGCATGGCCCGTATCGAGCAGGAGGTGAACCGCCTCGCCCGTGGAGCGCATGAAGGCATCGATGTCGGCCTCCGATTCCACGATGGTGCCCATGTGGTGGTGATAGACCACGCGCACGCCCTCCTGCAGGGTCCGCTCCGCCACTTGTGTGATGCGGCGCCCGAATTCGGCCCAGTCGCCGTCCCTCATCACGGGGCGCTGCGACAGGGGCTTGGAGCGATCACCATGGATGGCATTCGAAGTCTCAGCGAAGACGAGCACGTTCGAGCCCATGGCTTTCAGGAGATCGAGATGCTGGCGCAGGGCCTGCATCTCCGCATCGGCATCGCGCTTCAACAGTTCGGCGGAGTACCAGCCTGACACGCAGGCCATGCCGAAGGGGGCGAGCGCCTTCTTCAGGGCCTCCGGCTCACGCGGAAACTTGTTGCCGAGCTCCATTCCATCGAAGCCGGCTTCCTTGGCCTCGGCGAGGCAGACCTCCAGCGGGGTCTCGCCGCCGAGTTCCAACATATCGTCATTGGACCAGCCGATGGGATTGGCCCCGATACGGATCGTCATGGTCATTGTCCCTTTTGCTTTCTTTGTACCGCATGATCCGGTGAACCGGTTTCCGCTTCACCGGATCATACTTCTGATCAGTCGCCCACCCGCTGCGCGGCGAGGGCTGTTTCGTAATCCTTGCGGGCAGCCTTCACCTGCTCGCGCACGGAGACTTCCGGCACTGCCACGTCCCACCAGTGTCCGCCCTCGTCTGTCGAGATCAACGGGTCGGTGTCGATGACGATAACCGTGCTGCGCTCCGCGTGGCGCGCCTGCTTCAACGCGTCCTCCAGCTCGGCGATGCTCTTCACCTTGGTGGCCTGCGCACCGAGGCTTGCCGCATGGGCGGCAAAGTCGATGTCGGGCAGGGTCACATGGTGGGTATGCTGGAGCAGGTTGTTGAAGCTCTCGCCGCCTGTGGCGCGCTGCAAGCGGTTGATGCAGCCATAGCCCCGATTGTCGAGGAGCACGACCGTAAGCTTGTGTCCCAGCATGACGGAGGTGGCAAGCTCCGAGTTCATCATCAGGTAGGAGCCGTCGCCCACCATCACGATCACCTCGCGGCTTGGATCGGCCATCTTCACGCCGAGCCCGCCTGCGATCTCGTAGCCCATGCAGGAATAGCCGTATTCCATGTGGTAGCCAAGCGCGGCGCTCGCCTTCCAGTGCTTGTGCAGTTCGCCCGGCAGGCCGCCTGCAGCACAGACCACCACATCGGTAGGCGAGGAGGTGCGCTGCACCGCGCCGATCACCTGTGCGTCTGAGGGCAGTTCCGCATTGGTCGGGTCCGTGTAGCGGGCGGCGGTCTCGGACCAGCGCGCCTTCTCGTCCCGCCCCTTCGCCGCCCAGCTCTCCGGCGCCTTCCAACCTTCGAGCGCCCGGCTCAGTTCATCAAGGCCAGCCCGGGCATCTGCAACCAGCGCCTGCGCATTGTGCTTGGTAGCGTCGAATGCCTGCACGTTGAGACCGACGATGCGCCGGCTCGGATCTTTGAACAGGGTCCAGGAGCCGGTGGTGAAGTCCTGCAGGCGCGTGCCTACGGCGATCACCACGTCGGCTTCTTCGGCGAGCGCATTCGCGGCACCCGTGCCGGTGACGCCAACGGCGCCGAGGCAGGCCGGGTGATCATGCGGGAGGCTCGACTTGCCGGCTTGCGTTTCGCCCACGAAAAGGCCGTGCTTTTGCGCGAAATTTGCCAGCACCTGTTCCGCACCCGAATAGAGCACGCCGCCGCCTGCAATGATGAAGGGCTTCTTCGCATGACGGATGAGGGCCGCCGCCTCTGCAAGTTCGGTCTCGTCCGGGCGGATGCGGCGCGGTGACCAGATCTTCTCCACGAAGAAGCTTTCCGGATAGTCATAAGCCTCGGCCTGCGTGTCTTGGCACAACGCAAGAGTGACGGGACCGCAATCGGCAGGATCGGTGAGCACATTCATGGCGCGCTGAAGCGCGGGAATGATCTGCTCAGGCCGTGAGATGCGGTCGAAGTAGCGGGAGACCGGCTTGAAGCAGTCGTTGGCCGAGACCGTGCCGTCCGAAAAGCTTTCGATCTGCTGCAGCACCGGATCAGGCCTACGGTTGGCGAATACGTCCCCCGGCAGCAGCAGCACCGGCAGCCGGTTCACATGAGCAACGGCTGCCGCCGTTACCATGTTGGTGGCACCGGGCCCGATGGAGGTGGTGCAGGCCATCATACGCCGCCGCCGGGAGGCCTTGGCGAAAGCCACTGCCGCATGAGCCATGCCCTGCTCGTTATGAGCGCGGAACGTGGGAAGCCGGTCGCGCACCCCATGCAGAGCCTCGCCCATGCCGGCCACATTGCCATGGCCGAAAATGGCCCAGACGCCGCCGAACAGCGGCAAGGTCTCGCCGTCAATCTCGGTCTTCTGTGCTGTCAGGAACCGGGCGATGGCTTGCGCCATGGTAAGGCGGATCGTGCTCATGCGTGCTCCTCTCGAATCGCGCCGACCTTGGGGGAGGGGCGCAGCCTTCTCAAGCTGGTCTTCAGGATAGGGAGGCAGGCCCGAACAGGGGCTGCCCGGTCGTCGTCATGCAGCCTTGGTGCGCTCGGAGGCCCGTTGCCAAGCCTCGACGAGGCGTTGAAAACGTGAGGCCATGTCGCTGATGGCAGCTTCGTCTGTGATCTCGCCCTTGAGCCAGCGGCGGGCGGCTTCGTTGAAGATCGTGCGCCCAACTGCAAAACCCTTCACTTGGCGCTCGCTGGCAGCTGCCGCGAACGCTGCCTCCAACGCGTCCTCCGGCGCTTCAAGACCAAGGAGCACGATACCGCGGCAATAGGGATCGTTCTTGGTGATGATGTTGCCGATGGCATGCCAAGCCGCCTCGTCCTGCTGCGGCTCCAGTTTCCACCAATCGGGCTTGATGCCGAGATCGTAGAGCCTCTGCAGGATGCCCGCCACGGTATCGGCTTTGAGCGGTCCATGCTTGCCCGCGATGATCTCGACCAGCAGTTCGCGGCCGATGCGTCGGGCTGCATCGTGGAGGCGCAGCAGGTCGCGTTCCTGGCGCTGCTTCAGCTCCGGTGGATCGTCAGGATGGTAGAAGCACAGGCATTTGATGGTGTGCCCGACTGGCCATTCGACCAATTGGGCGCCAAGGCTGCCGCCGCCTTCGAAATCGAGTGGGCGCGAGCCCGGCAATTCCACCGGGCGCCCAATCCAGAACGGATGGTCGGCAGCGCGGAACAGGGCTTCGCGGCCATAGGTGCCGTCGATCAGCATGCCGAAGCCGGGGCGGCCATCGGCCACCCGCGCTGCGGCCTGAACGGCAAGCACCTTGAAGTCGGGGATCCGCTCGACCGGCGCACCGATCTCCTTCGCCATCGCTTCCAGCTGCATCCGATGATCGATGGCGAGCGCCATGAGGGTATCGGGTTCAGGGCGTCGGGTCGTCGCCCAATGAATGTGGTTGATCTCCTGGTCAAAGCGCAGCGCCCTGTGGCGGGTGCCCTTTTCAAGGAAGTGCTGCAGTTCGGGGAAGGTGGGGATCTCGGGCGAGCAGAGCAGGCGCGAGACTGCAAAGGCGCCGCTCGCATTGGCATAGGCGCAGCAGGTCTCAAGTTTCTCGTCTCTCAACCATCCACGCAGGAAGCCGGAGAGGAAGGCATCGCCTGCGCCAAGCACATTGTAGACCTCGACCGGAAAGCCGGGACCTTTGACGCCTTCTTCCAGCGATTCCGGGATGTCACCCGGAAACACAACGCAGCCCATCGGCCCGCGCTTGCACACGATGGTAGCCTTGGAGACTGCCCTGATGGCGCGGAGCGCCTCAAGCGTATCTTCGGAGCCACCTGCGATATGAAGTTCTTCCTCCGTGCCGACGACAAGGTCGCAATCGGCCAGGATCGGCTTCAGGTGCTCAGTCACTGCACCCGAGCGCACATAGCGCGACTCGCCGGCGCCATGGCCGAGAAGACCCCAGAGATTGGGGCGGTAATCTACGTCGAACACCACCTTGCGCCCGTGCTCTCTAGCGATGCGGATGGCCTTCTTCTGCGCGGCTGCGGTTGTTTCACGGGAAAAATGGGTGCCCGTAACGACGATGGCGGCGGCAGACGCGATGAAGCTCTCATCGATATCGTCTTGCGTCAGCGCCATGTCGGCACAGTTGTCGCGGTAGAAGATCAGCGGAAAGGAATCCTCATCCCGCACGCCGAGGATCACCAGCGCGGTCAGTCGCTGCCTATCGGTGATGATGCCGTTGGTTGCGACGCCCTCGCGCTCCATCTGCTCTCGGATGAAGCGACCCATGGCCTCGTCGCCCACGCGGGTCACGAGGCCCGATTTCAGACCAAGTCGCGCCGTGCCGATGGCGATATTGGCAGGACATCCGCCGACAGCCTTGGAGAAGGAGGCCATATCCTCCAGCCGTCCACCCACCTGCTGGCCGTAAAGATCGACCGAGGAGCGGCCGATGGTGATCACATCCAGGGCTGGCTTCATGCTATTCCTCCCGCTCCCGGCCTTGTAGAACCATATGGGGGGCCGGGTTCGGCCCTTGCAGTTGTAGAACGTTTATTCTATTAGCAACTTATGTTGGAATATCAATTCTAAATTTGTCGGAAGCCGGCAAAGGATATGGGGGAGAAATGATCAGGATTGCCGTTCTGGGCGCCGGCCGCATCGGCCGCATTCACGGGCGCAACGCCGCCAGTCATCCCGATGCCCGCCTCGTGGCGGTGGCCGACCCGCATGCGCCGTCGGCGCAGGAGCTGGCGGCGGCGACGGGCGCCGAGGTGGCGTCCCTGGACGAGGTCGTCGAGCGCTCGGACGTGGACGCCATCCTGGTCTGCACGCCGACCACCACCCATGCCGACCTGATCGAGCGCGGCGCGCGGGCCGGCAAGGCGGTGTTCTGCGAAAAGCCCGTGGACCTGTCGAGCGCCCGCATCGAGGCCTGCCTTGC
>JALYFY010000188.1 GCA_030777385.1 Pseudomonadota bacterium
GCCTCCAGCAGCACCATGCCGTAGGCCTCGTTGACGGCAGGCCAGACGAACAGATCGGCAGCCTCGTAGAGGGCCCTCA
Source organism: Pseudomonadota bacterium (assembly GCA_030777385.1). GTDB lineage: Bacteria > Pseudomonadota > Alphaproteobacteria > Rhizobiales > Beijerinckiaceae > Microvirga. The sequence goes on from JALYFY010000188.1 coordinate 80, forward strand.
GGTCCGCCTTGCTGTCGATCTTTCCATGAAAACGGACGCGCGGCGCGAAAGGAGCGAACAGGCGTTCGATCTCACCCCGCGCCTCGCCGTCGCCCACGATGTCGAGGCTCCAGGGAAGGTGCTGGAGATGCTGAAAGGCAGCGGCGAGGATGCGGTAGGAGGCAAGCTTGTCGCCCTCGCGCATCATGGCCACCGTCAGAAGGCGGGGATCCGCCTCCTTCGATGACGACGCGGCCGATGCAGGCCAGTCCTGCACATCGAGGAACGGGGGAAAGTCGACAAGAGACTGATGCTGCGGCCTCGCGGCCTCCAGGGCCTCCCGGTCATGGGCGGTCATGACAAGAATCGCATCGGCCCGGTCGAGGGCGGCCTCCGCACCGTCATGGCCAATAGTCCAAGGGCCTCCCGCGCGCTTGGCGGCCCGTGAGCCTTCCGCAACCACATAGGGAATGCCCAGGGCATCGGCGACCTGGGGGCCGATCCAGTCCGGCGCCTTGTAGTAGACGTGGTAGGTGAACCACAGGCACGGGCGCTGCTCCTCCGGCAAGGTTCTGTATTCTGCGATAAGACGCGAGACTTCCGCCATGGACTGCCGCCGCAGGTCCTCCTGCTGTTGCCGGTCGCCTGCTTTGTCGAGGGTGCGCAATTCGCTGGCGAGCTGCGGCGGGAAGCCGGCCCTGTCGAGAGCCTTCATCAGGAGGCGCGCCATGGTGCGGTCGCCCGAGGGGAGGGGATGGTTGGGGCTCTTCAAGGGGGCATAGAACGCAACGGGCCGCACCACGCTCACACCCGTTCCGGCTGGTTCTCTCGATTGTCGGTTGCCGTCCGCAGGCGCCGTTCCAGCACGTCGATCCCGCCATCCATGGAGAAATCCTGCCGCAGGCGCTCAAAGGCGGCTCGGCCCAAGGCTGTGCGCCGCTCCGGCTCGCGGGCGAGAAGGTTGAGCGCGTTGGACAAAGCCTCCCAATCGCCCGGCCTCACGAGTTCCCCTTCCGCACCGCTGCGGATGAATTCAGGGATGCCGGCAAAGTCCGTGGCCACGATGGCAAGGCCCTGGCTCGCCGCTTCCATGATCACGTTCGGCAAACCGTCCCGGTCGCCCGAAGCAGCCTTCTTGGAGGGCAGGACGAAGAGATCGGCCTCGCGCAGGAGGGAGATGATCTCGGGCTGTGCCTTGGAGCCGAGGAACGCCACCTTGTCGGCGATCCCTGCGTCCTGCGCCTGCTTTTTGAGGGTGTTCAGCAGCTCCCCGCCGCCCACATGGGCGAAGCGCCAATGGAGGTCTCCCGGCAGCGCGGCGAGCGCCTGGATGAGGTCGCCAAAACCTTTCTTCGCCACGGCCCGGCCGACGGACACGATGCGCAAAGGATCCTGCGGATCGGTTCCGTCCCTGGCTGGCCGGCTCTCGGGCGGTGCGGGAAAGCGGGAGAGGTCGAGGCCGTGATAGACCAGCGACACGCGCTCCGGTGAGGAGAGTGCTTGCAGATGCTCAGCGCCTTGCGCCGTGCAGGTCACGCCCCAGAGGGCTTCCTGCATCTTTTCCCGCTTCTCCCAATCCGGCGTCGTCCAGATGTCCTTGGCATGGGCCGAGAAGGTCCAGGTGCGGCCGGTCAGAAGGGCTGCGTAGCGAACGACCGAGGCGGGCGTATGGAGATAGTGAACGTGCAGGTGCCGAACGTCCGCAGGCAGCTCCCGCGCCATGGCAAAGGCCTGGCCGAGACGGCGCACCCTGTTTGCCGAAAAATCGCGCTTCAAATCGCGCCGAAAGGCCTGCAGCGTCGGCCAGAAACCCTTCTGCCGCAGGCTCCAGGCAGCGCCGCGCAGCACACGCAAGGGCTCCTCGTAGAGATACTCGGGCAGATAAGTCACCCGAGCCTTGATGGCCTTGTGCATGGGATGGATCGCCCGCTCCGTCGGATGGCGCAGCGACCAGATCTCAAGCGGCAGGCCGCGCTCCTCGAGGGCAAGGATCTCCTGGGCGATGAATGTCTCGGAAAGGCGTGGATAACCTTTGACGACGACGGCGATCCGCCGGGCTGATGGCAGGGGCAGCATCGAAAAACCTTACTCGGCCGCCTGACGGTAGGAGGCGGCGGACCGGGCTTCAGGATCTGTCAGAGCCTTGAGCCGCTCCTTCACCCGATCAAGTCCGTCGAGCAGGCCGGGAACGGTCACTTCCGATGGGCGCGGCTGCGAGCAAAGGCTGCGCAAGGCTTCCGCCATGCGCTCGGGCGTCGCCGGCTCCTTGTAGTCGCTCAGCATGCGCACGAGACCGAGGCGCTCCGCCTCCACGGCGCGGATATACTGCTCGAGGCGCGGCTTGGTGCGCGGCACGATCAGCGTGCGCTTGTCGAAGGACATGGCTTCGCAGAAGGTGTTGTAGCCCCCCATCGCCACGATGGCGTCGGCCTTCTTCATGAGCCATTCGATCTTGTTGTCGAAGGACAGCACGTCGAGCTTCGGCTGCCGGGCGATGCGCTCCACGAAGGAGCGGCGCTTGTCCCGGTCGATGAACGGGCCGAACAGGATCAGCGCGGGCTGGTCGAGTTCCGCATCCGCCTCATAGGCCGAGATCACCCAGTCGATCAGGTCGTCCCCGTCGCCGCCGCCGCCGGTGGTGACCAGAATGAAGGGTTGCTTGGTGATCTTGGGGTACTTGGTTAGGGACGGCGTTGGCGGCACGTCCCGGCGCAGATAGCCGGTATAGGTGATCCGGCTTTCCACCTCCTGGGGCAGGTCCAGGGCCTTGAGGGGCTGATAGACGTCCCGGAGACCATAGACCCAGATCTCGTCGTAATAGCGGATCAGGGCTGTCTTTGCGCCCTTGCGCTCCCATTCCGGAACGAGGAGCGCAGGCTCATCCATGACGTCGCGGATGCCGAGCACGAGCCTGCAGCCTGCTGCCTTCAGATACTCGAGAGCCGGCACGACCTCGCCGCGAAATCCCGTGGGTTCCTTGTCGACGATGAACACGTCCGGCCGGAAGGCCTTGGCTGTCTGGAGAATGAGCGCCTGGCGCAGGCCTACCGCCTCGTCCAGGCTCACGTTGAGGTTGAGGCTGCGGTAATCCCCGTCATGAAGCTTGGTGACGCCCGGGATGCGGATGTAGTCGACGCCGCTCTCGAACTCGAAATTGCCGATCACGGGCGATCCCGAGATGATGATCACCGAGGTGTCGGGCTGCGCCTCCACGATGGCATTGGCC
>JALYFY010000189.1 GCA_030777385.1 Pseudomonadota bacterium
CGTGTGGACTCCACGCCGACCTTCTTCATCAATGGTCAGCGTCATCCTGGAAGCCTGTCGATCGATGAGATTGAAAAGGTCATCAAGCCTATTCTGGGCGAGTAAGCTCCATCACCCAGCCCCACTGGGGCGGGACGGGAAGGCGCGTCCATCAAGCTGACGCGCCTTCGCATTGCAGGCTTCAAGACCTTCGTCGAGCCCACCGACTTCTTGATCGAGCCGGGGCTGACCGGCGTCGTCGGGCCTAACGGCTGCGGCAAATCCAACCTCGTCGAGGCCCTGCGCTGGGTCATGGGGGAGAACTCCTTCAAGAACATGCGCGCCACGGGGATGGATGACGTCATCTTCTCCGGCTCCGGCGGCCGGCCTGCCCGCAATTGGGCCGAGGTGATGCTCACCATCGACAATGCCGAGCGCACGGCGCCTGCCGCCTTCAACGACACGGACCTGCTTGAAATCTCCCGCAAGATCGAGCGCGAGGAGGGCTCGACCTACCGGGTCAACGGAAAGGAAGTGCGCGCCCGGGACGTGCAGATCCTATTCGCGGATGCTGCGACCGGGTCCCGCTCGCCGGCCCTCGTGCGCCAGGGCCAGATCAGCGAGATCATCTCCGCCAAGCCCCAGGCCCGCCGCCGCATCCTGGAGGATGCCGCCGGCATCGCAGGCCTCCATGCACGCCGCCACGAGGCCGAACTGCGGCTCAAAGCCGCCGAGGACAACCTGGTCCGCGTCGAGGATGTGATCCGCGAGCTGGAAAGCCAGATCGAGAGCCTGAAGCGCCAGGGCCGTCAGGCCTCGCGCTACAAGAACCTATCGGCCGAGATCCGCCGCCTTGAGGCCCTGATGTACGCCATCAGCTTCGCCGAGGCGCGGGAGCAGGCAGCCGCCGCCGAGCGCCAGGTGGCGGAGAACCTCAAGGCCGTGGCAGATGCCACGGAAGAGCAGACCCGGACCGCCACCGCCCAGGCCGTGGCCGCTCACGCCCTGCCTAGCCTGCGCCAGGCGGAGGCTGCGGCAGCCGCCGCTCTGCAGCGCCTGACCCATGCCCGCAACGAGCTCGAATCGGAAGAACGCCGCTCCAAGGAGCGGATGACCGAGCTGGAGCGGCATATCGGGGATCTCAACCGCGACATCGCCCGCGAGGCGGCTCAGCGCACGGACGCGGAGGCCACCATCGAGCGCCTCCAGTCGGAAGCCGCCGAGATTGCCTTGACCACCGACGGGGCGGACGAGGCCCGCGCCGAGGCCGAGGAGCGCCTTCACGGCGCCGAGGCGGAGCTGTCGGAAGCCGAGGCTGCGCTCGGTGCCCTGCAGGCCCAGACCTCCGATCTCAACGCCCGCCGCGCCGCCCTGGAGCGCGCCGTGCGCGAGGAGATGGAGCGCGCCGCCCGTTTCCGCTCCGAGAAGGAGCGCATCGAACGGGAGATCGCCGCGCTCTCCGCCTCCACCGACGATTCTCCCGCCATCGACGACCTGCGCGAGGAAGCGGCGATTGCCGAGGAAACCGCACAAGGCGCCGAAGAGGCGGTGATCGAGGCGCGCGAGACCCTGGCGGCTGCCCGCGAGGCCGAAAACCGCCTGCGCCAGCCCCTCAACGAGGCGGAGCGCAAGGCGCAGCGGCTCGAAACCGAGGCGCGCACGCTCGCCAAGCTCGTCACCTCCGCCACCGGCGACCTCTGGCCCCCGGCCGTCGACCAGATCACGGTTCAGAAGGGCTACGAGACGGCGCTCGGCGCGGCACTCGGCGACGATCTCGAAGCCTCCACCAATGCGTCAGCCCCTCACCATTGGGCCGAGACCATCCCTGGAGAGGGCGATCCCGCCCTGCCGGAGGGTGTGCGCTCGCTTGCGGATCTCGCTCAGGCGCCTGCCCAGCTGCAGCGCCGCCTGCGCCAGATCGGCGTGGTGAGCAAGGCCGACGGCCTTCGTCTGCGGGACCTCCTCAAGCCAGGCCAGCGGCTCGTCTCGCAGGAAGGCGACCTGTGGCGCTGGGACGGCTTTACCGCCGCAGCGGAAGCGCCCTCCCCGGCCGCTCGTCGCCTGGCGGAAAAGAACCGCCTCGGCGATTTGGAGCGCGAGGCGGCGCAAGCCCGCGAGGGGGCCGACCATCTGCGCCATGAGGCGGAAGCGGCCGTTGAGGCTGTCCGCAAGGCCGCCTCGCACGAAATGCAGGCCATCGAGGCCGCCCGCCAGACCCGCCATGCTCTCGATGCCGCCCGCACGCGTCTCGTGGCGGCCGAGCGCAAGGAGGCCGAACTCGGCCAGCGCCGCTCAGCCCTCCAGGAGGGTTTGACCCGCCTGTCAGGGAGCGAGGCGGAGGCCCTGGAGCGTGTGCAGGACGCGGAGGGCGCTCTGCAGGATCTGGCCCCGGCCCCCGATCTGGAGAGCCGGCTTCTCGAAGAGCGCACCCGCGTGGCCGAGCGCCGGGCGGCCGCTTCCGAGGCCCGAGCCGCCCTGCAGTCGCTCATGCACGAGGCGGAGCTTCGCCGCCGCCGGCAGGAGGCTCTTGCGGCCGATATCCGCCTCTGGACCGAGCGCGTCGCCCGCGCCGCCAGGGCGTTCGAGGATTTGGGCGAGCGTCTCGAACGGGCCCAGGACGAGCACCAGCGGCTGCTGGAGGCCCCGGACACCTATCTCATGCGCCGCCGCGCCCTCATCTCCGAGGTCGAGGAAGCCGAGGCAAAGCGCCAGGAAGCCGCCGACCGCTTGGCCGATGCCGAGACGAGCCTTGCCGAGACGGACCGTGCGGCCCGCGCGGCCCTGGAGGCCATGTCGGCCGCCCGTGAAGCCCGGGCTGGCTCTCAGGCCCGCCACGAGGCTGCCGTGGCACGCTTGGCCGAGATCACCCGCGCCATCGCGGAAAATCTGGAGACGACCCCGGCCGGGCTCATTGAGCTGGCCGGCCTGAAGGACGGCGTCGAGCTCCCCCCCCATGGAGAAATCGAATCCAAGCTCCATTCCCTCAAGAACGATCGGGAACGCCTCGGTGCCGTGAACCTGCGCGCCGACGAGGAACTCTCCGAGCTTGAGGCCAAGCACAACGGCATCGCCGGCGAGCGGGACGACCTCGTCGAGGCCATCAAGCGCCTGCGTCAGGCCATCGGCAGCCTCAACCGCGAGGGCCGCGAGCGCCTCTTGGCCGCCTTCGACGTGGTGAATGCCCATTTCCAGCGCCTCTTCACCACGCTGTTCGGCGGCGGCACGGCGGAGCTGACCCTGGTCGATTCGGACGATCCGCTGGAAGCGGGCCTCGAAATCCTTGCCCGCCCGCCGGGCAAGAAGCCTCAGAGCATGACCCTGCTGTCAGGCGGCGAGCAGGCGCTCACGGCAACCGCGCTGATCTTTGCGGTCTTCCTCACGAACCCGTCTCCCATCTGCGTGCTTGACGAGGTGGACGCACCCCTCGACGATGCCAATGTGGAGCGTTACTGCGCTCTCCTGGAGGACATGGCCCGCCAGACCGAGACCCGGTTCGTGGTCATCACCCACAACCCGATCACCATGGCGCGCATGGACCGCCTGTTCGGCGTCACCATGGCCGAGCGGGGCGTGTCGCAGCTGGTCTCGGTCGACCTTCAAAGCGCCGAGCGCATTCTTGAGGTGGCTTAAGGCTTTCAGCCGCCGCCTTCGTTCAGCCTCAAAAACATGTGCGCTTTCGGCCCAAGGTTCTGCAAAAACGTCGTTAGGCAAATAAATTCAAAGACTTATATCTTTTCAGACGGTCCTTGACAGGGTGGACCCCCGCTCATATGGTGCGCCCGGCTTTCGGGGCTGGTTTCCAAGCATTTTCCCGCAACGCTTCAAAGGAGATCGCAATGGCGGACCCCCAAGAGCGGAACGGCGAGAATGAGCGGAAAACGAGCGGCGCCGATGATGCCGACCTATCGGCGAGGCTGAAGTCTCTCGACGCGCGGATCTCCCAAGCATCCGTTCATCGAGCCGAGTCAGAACCTCGCACCCGCCAGTCGTCGAACTCCACAGCACTCGGCCAAGCCTTTAGGCTCTCGGCCGAATTCGTTGCAGGCGTCGCAGCTGGCGGAATTCTGGGTTGGCTCGTCGATCGTTTTCTCGGGATTTCCCCTTGGGGTCTGATCGTTTGTCTCATACTCGGCTTCTGCGCCGGGATGCTCAATCTGATGCGAGCATCGGGGGTGGTCAAACCAGCCCGGCATGACGAAAAGCGTTGACGAACCAGGCTTTCGAACGCCAAACGGCATTTGACAACAGCGAACTTTGAGAGCGGATCATGGCGAGCCCGATCGAACAATTCCAGATCAAGCCCATCATTCCGGTTATCAATTTCACCAATTCATCCCTGTTCATGATCGGCGCTGCTGCTGTAATCGTCGGCGGTCTTATGCTGGCGACCCGCAAGCGCGCCGTGGTTCCGGGCCGGGCCCAGTCGGTAGCCGAAGTCCTGCACGATTTCGTGGCGAACACGCTGGTCGATGCCACAGGCCGGGAGGGGATGAAGTTCTTCCCCCTCGTCTTCTCCCTCTTCATGTTCGTGCTCACCGCGAACCTGCTCGGCATGATACCGGGCTTCTTCACGGTGACCAGCCACATCATCGTCACCTTCGCCCTCGCCATGCTGGTGATCGGCACCGTGGTGGTTTACGGCTTCGTCAAGCACGGCACCCATTTCCTCGGGCTCTTCGTGCCGTCGGGCGTGCCCAGCTGGCTCCTGCCCTTCATCGTGGTCATCGAGCTCATCTCCTTCCTGTCCCGCCCGATTTCGCTGTCCCTGCGTCTTTTCGCGAACATGCTCGCCGGACACATCGCGCTGAAGGTTTTCGCAGGCTTCGTGGTCAGCCTCCTGGCTGCCGGCGGGGCGCTCACGATCCTCGCTCCGCTGCCGCTTCTCATGGCGGTTGCTCTCATGGCGCTCGAGTTCCTCGTCGCCGCCCTGCAGGCCTACGTCTTCACGGTGTTGACCTGCATCTACCTCAACGACGCGCTGCACCCGGGGCACTAGGTCTGCGCTGAGTTACACCTTCCCTCCCGATCACGTTATTCCCAAGGAGATCACTATGGATCCGGTTGCTTTCAAGTTCCTCGGCGCGGGCCTCGCCTGCATTGGCATGGGTCTCGCCGCTATGGGCGTTGGCAACATCTTCGGCAACTTCCTCTCGGGCGCTCTGCGTAACCCGTCGGCAGCTGACAGCCAGTTCGCCCGCGCCTTCATCGGTGCGGCGCTCGCGGAAGGTCTCGGCATCTTCTGCCTCGTCGTCGCTCTCGTTCTGCTCTTCACCTAATCTCAAGACGGTGATCGGGAGGTCGAGGCGTGCAAGCGCTTCGCCTCGACAAGGGTGACGGCGGATTGAACCGCCGTCATTCCTGTTTCCGGCGCATCGTGCGGCAAAGCAAAAACCGGTTTCGCTGACGCGAACCTCCGGTTCAGCGCCGAGTGATGCTCCGATCAGGAGATTGAGCATCGGATCAATCCCAAGGTGGATTCCACTTTCGGGCCCGATGCTAGGATTGTTCATCCTTTAGGATCTGCTCCATGGCTCAGGCTCAGACGACCAATGCCACAACAGAGGCCCACGGCGGCGCTCACGAGGAGGTCGGCTTTCCGCCCTTCGCGTCGGAGACTTTCGGTGGTCAGCTCCTGTGGCTCGCCATCACCTTCGTGGTGCTCTACACGCTGCTCTCGAGGCTGGTTCTCCCGCGCCTGAGCGGGATCATCGAGAACCGCCGCGCGATGATCGCAGGCGACCTCGACGAGGCGGCTGCCATGAAATCCCGCGCGGAAGAAGCAGGCTCGGCCTACGAGAAGGCGCTCGCCGAGGCCAAAGGCCGGGCGCAGACCCTGGCTCGCGAGACCCGCTCTCAACTCTCGGCCGAGAGCGATGCCAAGCGCAAGGCCCTGGAGGCCGACCTCAACAAGCGACTGGCCGATGCAGAGGCGACGATTGCCTCCAAGAAGTCAGAGGCCATGGGCCATGTGCACGGCATCGCCCATGACACGGCAACCGCCATCAT
>JALYFY010000190.1 GCA_030777385.1 Pseudomonadota bacterium
GCTCCTCCATGCTCGGCACGGCCTTCGAGGAGATGCTGCGCTGCATCCGCTGCGGCGCCTGCATGAACCATTGCCCGGTCTATCACGCAGTGGGTGGGCATGCTTACGGCTGGGTCTATCCCGGCCCTATGGGGGCGGTGCTTACACCGTCGCTGATCGGCGTCGACAAGGCGGGGCACCTGCCCAACGCCTCTACCTTCTGCGGCCGCTGCGAGAGCGTATGCCCGGTGCGCATTCCTCTCCCTAAGCTCATGCGCCACTGGCGCGAGCGCGAGTTCGAGCGCCACCTGACGCCGGCCACCGTACGCTCCGGCCTTCAACTCTGGGGCTTCTTCGCCAAGCGGCCGGCCTTGTACCGGACGGCCACGCGCATCGCCATGGGCGCGCTCGCCCTCGCCGGCCGCCAGCGCGGCCGCTTCGCCTGGCTGCCCATGGCCAAAGGTTGGACCAAGTACCGCGACTTCCCGGCCCCGCAGGGCGAGACGTTCCAGCAGCGTTGGAAGCGCGAACGCAAAGGACAGGCCGCATGAGCGCCCGCGACGACGTCTTCGCCAATATCCGCCGGTCTCTCGGCGTCAACGGCAAGGAAACCATCCGCAAGCAGATGGTGGCGGATCGCCTGGAGCGTTCGCCCAGGGGCGTGATCCCCCAGCGGGGCCAGGTTTCCGGCGAGGAGCGGATCGCCCTGTTCAAGACGATGGTCGAGGTCTCGCTTGCCACGGTGACGGAGGTCGCCTCCCCGGCGGAGGTGCCGCAATCCATCGCGCTCTTCCTGCGCAACCACAACTTGCCGGCAACGCTTCGCATGGGCGACGACCCGCGCCTCGGCGCCATGCCTTGGTCGGACACGACACTTGAGATCGCCAATGGGCCGAGCGAGGGCCGCGATCTCAACGCGGTGAGCCACGCCTTTGGGGGCATTGCCGAGTCCGGCACGCTCGCGATGGTGTCGGGGCACGAGAACCCTTCCACCCTCAACTTCCTGCCCGACAACCACATCATCGTGGTTTCGGCCAAGGATATCGCGAGCGATTACGAATCCGTCTGGAACCGGGTGCGCTTCGCCTATGGCAAGAGCAGCATGCCGCGCACGGTGAACTGGATCACCGGTCCTTCCCGCTCGGGCGACATCGAGCAGACCCTGCTGCTCGGCGCCCACGGTCCCCGGCGGCTGCATGTGATTGTGGTGTGCGACTGAGCACATAGATAAATGCAATAACAATACATATTCTTCCCTCCACAACGAGGGAAGAGCAATGATTTACCTGTATTGGACAGGGGCACTCCTCATCCTTAGCCCTCTCCTTCTCGGCCTCCCACTCTTAAGCCGGAACAGGGTCTATCGTGTCGCAACCCTCTTTGCCGGCATGAACACTGGGATTGTCACGCTTTCAATGCTGATCAATCTGCTGAGATGGGGCGCAGGCCCGACCTATGTGGATAGCCTCCATAGCTACTTCACAGCTTCGTTTCCGAGCCATTACATCGCCTCCCTCATAACAGGCGCGACACTTGTTGCAAGATACTATCTGAATACATCAACCAGAGTCGGGACAATATCTGCTACTATAGGATGCTTGATTGCAGTATATCTGCTTTCGATATTTATCGCTCGTTTCTTAGACATACTATTGATATCTCTAACTGAAGGTTTCCCATCCTCGGACAATCTATTGGCAATGTTGGATAGCTTCCTAGCCAGTTTAACGTATCTCGATTCATCTTTTATGATCTTGTTTTTTGTCTCTGCTTTTATTGCTTTGAATGGAACTGCCGCGGCCATGCGGATATCTAATGAGGCCGCCCCGAAAGTTGAGTAAACAGAGTAGCAAGCATCCTAGCTCAGACATCGTGTCTGATGCAGAATAGAGTTCCTTGTTGCATGACTTGGAGCACGGCATGTCCATTCCGACACTGATTTTTCGCAGTATCCGCTGGTCGGCTTGGGACGGCTGCGAGGCGGGACTGGAGCATGTGGATGTGCGACCGGCCGATGGCGGCCTCGTAATGTCCGGTGTCGTGATCGCCGGGGAGGACGGCGTCAGGTTCGGACTCTCCTATCGTCTCAAGCTGGATGCCTTGTGGCGCACCCGGGAGGCCCTCCTCAGAACAACCTCCGGCCATGCTCTGCATTTGGAGAGCGATGGCCAGGGCCATTGGCAGGAGAACGGCAAGGACCAGCCTGCCCTTCAGGGCTGCATCGATATCGACATCCAGGCCACCCCGATCACCAACACCCTGCCGATCCGCCGTCTCGAATTGAAAGACGGGAAGAGCATGGAGATCCGCCTCTGCTACATCTCCATGCCCGATCTGGCCGTCTCGGCAGCCAACCAGCGCTATACGGCCCTGACCTCCGGCTCCCTCTATCGCTTCGAGAGCTTGGAGGACGGTTTCACCGCCGATCTGCCGGTCGACCAGGATGGCTTCGTCCTGGACTATCCCGACCTGTTCAAGCGCCTGGGCTGACCCTGCTCCTCAAACCGTGACATCTGGGCACATGCGATTGTGCTGGCGCCCGGGTTCGAACTCGGGTAAGTCTTTGAAATCACAGGTAGTTTTTAGTAATTCTAAACTAGAACAACAAATGATCGTCTGTTCCTGCAACATCATCTCCGACGGCGACGTGAAGGCCTGCCTCAAGCCAGGGCCCGATTGCCCGCGCACGCCGGCGCAGGTGTACCGATGTCTCGGGTGCAGCCCCAATTGCGGGCGCTGCGCACGGACGATCCGCGCTATCATGGACCAGGCCCTGGCGGCTGCGGGCGTGGAGCCTATCGCGGCCTGCCAGCGCGGCTGCTGCCCGACGACGCTCGAAAAGGCAGCCGCCGAACCCACCCTTTGAACAAAGGGGCTTCCACTCTAGTTCACAAATCCTCTAAAGAGTGGTCCGGCGCACCCGGCGCCGATTGGTCGAGAGGGTTAGGATGAAGGGTGATCCCAAGGTTATCGAGTATCTCAATCGCGGCCTACGCAGCGAGCTGACGGCAGTCAACCAATACTGGCTGCACTACCGGCTCCTGGACGATTGGGGCTACAAGGAGCTTGCGAAAACCTGGCGCAAGGAATCCATCGAGGAGATGCACCACGCGGATCGCTTCATCGAGCGCATCATCTTTCTCGAGGGCTTTGCCAACCTGCAGGTGCTCGATCCCCTGCGCATCGGCCAGAACATCCAGGAAATTCTCGAATCCGACTTGGCGGCGGAATACGAAGCCCGCAACCTCTACGGCGAGGCCGCAGGCTATTGCGACAGCATCGGCGACCGGGTGTCGAAAAACATGTTCGAAGAGCTCATGAAGGACGAGGAAGGCCATATCGACTTCCTCGAAACCCAGCTCAACCTCATCGAGCAGATCGGCGTCGAGCTCTACGCCCAGAAGCATATCGGTGGGCTCGACGACGACAGCCACTGAGTTTTGCATAGCGTATGCAGGAAGCGGCCCGCCCTTATAGCGGGCCGCTTTATTTTCAGGTCAATTGCGCGAGCTTCTCCGGCTCTTCAATTGACGCGATCGGCAGCGTCACGAGGCGCAGTTCCGGATCGTCCGGATCGATCCGGATGGAGAAGCCGAGGCTGCGGCACATGTCGAGCATGGTGGAGTTCTCGCGCAGCACCTGCCCCTCGATCTCCCGCAGGCCCTCCGCCTTTGCCCATTCGATCATCAGCCGCATCAGCTCCCAGCCGAGCCCCAGCCCCTTAAGGTCCGAGCGGAGAAGGATCCCGTATTCTCCGGTCTCGTGGTTCGCATCTGCATGCAAACGGACAGCGCCCATCATCTCGCCCGTATCCTTGTCGAAGGCCACGAAAGCGATGGCGCGGGCATAATCGAGCTGCGTCAGACGCGCCAGGAAGGTGTGGCTGAAGTCGCGGACCGGCGCGAAGAAGCGAAGGCGCAGATCCTCCGGCGTGATCTTCTCGAAAAACTGCCTGAACTCCTCCTCGTCCTCCGGCCGAACGGGACGCACGCAGGCCGAGCGGCCATTCCGAAGGGCAATCGTGCGCTCCCATTCTTTCGGGTAGGGCCGCACCGCAAAGCGCGGATGGCCCCTGCCCTTCCGGGTCTCGGGCGCAACCGCCACGCGGGCATCCACCGCGATCACGCCCGTATGGTCGGCGAGCAGCGGGTTGATGTCGAGTTCCCGCACCTCGGGAAGATCGGCGGAGAGTTGCGCTAGCTTCACAAGAGTGAGCGCAAGGGCCGCTTCATCGGCCGCGGGAACATCGCGATACGCCTTCAGCCTGCGCGACACCCGGGTGCGGGCGATGAGATCCTCCGCAAGCTTGAGATCGAGGGGGGGCAGCGCCAGCGCCTTGTCGTTGATGACCTCGACTGCCGTACCGCCGCGCCCGAAGAGCACCACGGGGCCGAAGGAGGGATCGTCGGCCAAGCCGACGATCAGCTCGCGGGCCTTGGCCCGCCGCACCATGGGCTGAACGGTGACGCCCGTCACGTGCGCCCCCGGCTTCAGGCGCGCAGCCCGCTCGAAGATGTCGGCCGTCGCTTTTCGAACGGCTTCTTCAGTGGTCAGGTCGAGCTTGACGCCGCCGATATCGGATTTGTGCACGATGTCGGGCGAGAGGATCTTGACCGCAGCCGTGCCGCCCTCGGCGATGATGGGCCGTGCAGCTTCGGCGGCTTCGTCCGGGGTGGTGGCCAGGGTGACCGGCGTCGTGGGGATGTCGTAAGCTTTGAGCAGCGCATTCACCTCGAGCGGGTCGAGCCAGCGGCGGTTCTGCGCCAAGGCATGGTCGATGACCGCCTGTGCCGCTGCCGTATCGGGCTCGAAATCGTGCGGCAGGCTGTCGGGGGTTTCCATCAGCTGGTTTTGCGCCTCGCGATAGCGCACGAGCTGAACGAAGCCGCGCACCGCATCGGCCTCGGTGGTGAAGTGCGGGATGCGCGCTTCCTCGAAGGCCCGCGCCGAGTCCGGGTCCTCGCCGATCCAGGCTGCGAAGACGGGCTTTTGCCGATACCCCCGCGAGCGGTCGCGCTTGACGACACCAGCGACAGCAGCAGCCACATCGGATGCGCTCGCGATGGCGGTGGGCACGTTGAGGATCAGCACCGCGTCGTTGTCCGGATCGGCCAGCAACGCTTCCAGTGCACCAGCATAGCGCGCAGGATCCGCATCGCCGACGATATCGATGGGATTGGCGTGGGACCAGGTGGGCGGCAGGATGGCGTCGAGCGTCTGCCTGGTCTTGTCGGATAAGGTGGCAAGCGTTCCGCCAAGATCGATCAGCCGGTCGACCGCAAGAACGCCGACACCGCCGCCATTGGTCAGAACGGCGAGCCTGTTGCCCGGGAAGGGCTTCTGCCGGCCGAGCGTTTCTGCAGCGGCGAAGAGCTGATCGAGATCGAGCACGCGCAGCAAACCGGCCCGGCGAAAGGCCGCATCATAGACCGCATCGGAACCGGCCAGTGCGCCGGTGTGTGTTGCGGCGGCCTTGGCCCCTTGCGCATGCCGGCCCGACTTGATGACCACCACCGGCTTGATGCGTGCGGCCGCTCGGGCCGCCGACATGAACTTCTTCGCGTTGTCGATGGACTCGATATACAGCAGGATCGCCCGTGTACCGCTGTCGGCGGAGAAGAAGTCCAGGCAGTCGCTGAAATCCACATCGACCTTGTCGCCCAAGGACACGATGGCTGAAAACCCTACCTGCCGCTGCGCCGCCCATTCCACAAGGCCTGCCACCAGCGCACCCGATTGAGACACAAGCGCCAGGTCGCCGGGCTTCGCGCTGTGAGCGGCAAAGCTCGCATTCATCTGCGCCCGAGGGGCGATGACCCCGATGCAGTTGGGTCCGATGATGCGAAGGCTGTGGCGCCGGGCGGCGAGGCGAACTTGGTCGCCAAGGGAGCCTGCTCCATACCCAAGCCCGGCCGTTGCGATGATTGCAGCACTGACGCCCTTTCGCCCGGCCTCTTCGATCACCCCAAGCACCCTCTCCGGCGGCACCGCCACCACGATGAGATCGGGCGTTTCGGGCAAAGCGGCGAGAGATGCGAAGCAGGGCCTCCCGTCAATCTCGCGATGGTGCGGGTTGACGGGATAGATCGCCCCCTTGAAGCCGCCCTTCGTAAGGTTTTGCAGAAAGATCAGTCCCAGGGAGCCGGGACGCGGGCTCGCGCCGATGACCGCGACGGACTGGGGAGCGAAGAACTTGTCGAGGCGATAGGTGGACATGACGATCCTTCGTCCCGCGAGAGTTCGGGTGATGGCACAAAGCTAATGCCTATCCGGCAGGGTTCAATCGCGGACCCACCGATAGCGGATGTCCGGCACCCGCTCGTCATTGCCCGAACCATCTGTCATCTCGACAGGCCTGAACCCTCGCGCCTCGTAGAACCGGCGCGCTACGGCGTTCTGCTGGAAGGTCCAGAGGTCCAGGCAGGAGCGCCCCTCCTGCAC
>JALYFY010000191.1 GCA_030777385.1 Pseudomonadota bacterium
ACTCATCCTTCAGTTCGGGCAGGATCGCGAAGAGATCGCCCACAAGGCCGTAATCGGCCACCTGGAAGATCGGGGCCTCCTCGTCCTTGTTGATCGCCACGATCACCTTGGAGTCCTTCATGCCAGCGAGATGCTGGATCGCGCCAGAGATGCCGACTGCGATATAGAGGTCGGGCGCCACTACCTTGCCGGTCTGGCCGACCTGCCAGTCATTGGGGGCGTAGCCTGCGTCTACGGCTGCGCGCGAGGCGCCCATGGCGGCTCCCAGCGAGTCGGCGATCGGCTCGATGTACTGCTTGAAGGCATCCGCCGAGCCAAGCGAGCGGCCGCCGGAGATGATGATCCGGGCCGAGGTCAGCTCCGGCCGCTCGGACTTGGCGATCTCCTCGCCCTTGAAGCTCGACAGCCCTGAATCCTCGGCCGCGTTCACCGTCTCGATGGGGGCGGAGCCGCCCTCGGCGGCCGCCGGGAAGGCGGCGGTGCGCACGGTGATCACCTTCTTGGCGTCGGTGGCCTGCACGGTCTGGATCGCGTTGCCGGCATAGATCGGCCGCTCGAAGGTGTCGGGCGACACCACCTTGATGATGTCGGACACCTGCATCACGTCGAGGAGCGCCGCGACGCGCGGCATCACGTTCTTGCCCTTGCTGGTGGCGGGCGCCACCAGGGTGTCGTAGGAACCCGCGAGCGACAGGATGAGTGCTGCGGTCGGCTCGGCGAGCTGGTGCTCGTAAGCGGGCGCGTCGGCCAGCAGCACCTTCTCCACGCCCCCGAGCTTGGAGGCAGCCTCGGCCGCGGCGCGGGCGTTGGAGCCTGCCACCAGCACATGCACGGGGGCTCCTAGGGCTGCTGCGGCAGAGAGCGCCTTGTGGGTGGCGTCCTTGAGCTGAGCGTTGTCGTGCTCGGCAATCAGCAATGTGGTCATTGTCTTCAATCCTCTCAGAGCACGCCGGCTTCGACCTTGAGCTTCGAGACCAGTTCGGCCACGGAGCCCACCTTCACGCCGGCCTTGCGGCCGCCGGGCTCGGCGGTCTTGATCACCTTCAGGCGCGGGGACACGTCGACGCCGAGCGTCTCAGGGCTCGTCTCGTCGAGCGGCTTCTTCTTGGCCTTCATGATGTTGGGCAGCGACGCATAGCGCGGCTCGTTGAGGCGCAGGTCCGTGGTGACGATGGCAGGCAGCTTCAGGCCTACCGTCTGCAGGCCGCCGTCGACCTCGCGGGTCACGTCGATGGAGCCCTCGCCCACATTCACCTTGAACGCGAAGGTGCCCTGCGGCCAGCCCAGCAGGGCTGCCAGCATCTGGCCGGTCTGGTTGGAATCGTCGTCGATGGCCTGCTTGCCCATGATGATGAGGTCGGGCTTTTCCTGCTCCACGACCTTCGCCAGGATCTTGGCCACGGCCAGCGGCTCGACGGCAGCGTCCGTCTTGACCAGGATGCCGCGGTCGGCCCCCATGGCAAGCGCCGTGCGGATGGTCTCAGCCGATTGCTGCGGGCCGATGGAGACGGCGACGATCTCGGTGGCCTTGCCCTGTTCCTTGAGACGCACCGCTTCCTCGACGGCGATCTCGTCGAAGGGGTTCATGGACATCTTGATGTTGGCAAGCTCCACGCCGGAGCCATCCGGCTTCACCCGGATCTTCACGTTGTAGTCCACAACCCGCTTCACACACACAAGAAGCTTCATTCGTCTGTCCTCATCACAGGTCAGATCCGGATATGGCCGATAACCATCGCTCCGGACATATAGGAAAAAGGCGGAGGGGACCGTAGCTGTCAGTCCCCGATTGTCAACGCGGCGCTTGCAATTCCTGGGCCTGGACGCGGGCGATCACGGGATCGTAGCGGCGGCGCATGAAGGGGATGAGAATAGCGCCCACGACGAAGCCGCCAAGATGGGCAAACCAGCCCACGCTTTCGTCTCCGCCCAAGAAGGCCGAGGCGAACTGGAGCACGAACCAGAAGCCGATGGTCCAGTAGGCCGGAAGGTGCAGCGGGATGCCTTTCAGGAAGAGGCCCCAGATCTTCACGCGCGGGTAAAGGATGAGATAGGCCGCGACCACGCCCGACACCCCGCCGGAGGCTCCGATCAGGGGACGGTGCGGTTCCGCGGTGATGAAGGCATGGGCGAGGCTCGCGGCCGTGCCGCAGAGCAGGAAGAACAGGATGAAGCGGAGATGCCCCATGGCATCCTCCACATTGTCGCCGAACACCCAGAAGAACAGCATGTTGCCGATCAGGTGAAACAGGGAACCGTGCAGGAAGATGTTGGTGGCCAGCGTCAGCTCCACGGGCACGAAGGGAAAGCCCTCCGGCAACACCTCGGTGCCGAACAGAACGGACGGAATGAACCCGAAGCCTCCCACCACTGCGTCTGCCCCCAAGGGACCGTAGAAGGTGAGAAGATAGGCGACCGTGCAGGCAGCGATCAGGATCCGCGTCGCGAGCGGCGTCTTCATGTTCTTGAGCGGGACGCCGTCGTGAAGCGGTAAAAACATGATCCGCTCCTAAAGCATCGGGCCCGGATGTGGAATTCACTTTTGGAGGTATCGACGCTCATTCCTTTGAAGAGCGCTTCGTTCGGGGCGCAGACCCAGAGAGGGCCACGCGATGCGCTAGCGGTTCTGCCCCGGCACCCAGAGAACGTCGAGAGCACCCTTATCATTGACGTATCGGGATGCCACGAACAGGAAGTCGGAGAGCCGGTTCAGGTATTTCACCGCTTCGGGAGACACCTTCTCGTCCGGCCTTTGCGTGAGCTCGACCACATGGCGCTCGGCACGGCGGCAGACGGTGCGGGCGAGGTGGAGGGCTGCGGCTGCGGGCGTTCCGCCCGGCAGGACGAAGGAGCGAAGGACCGACAGTTCGCCGTTGAGCGCATCGATCTCCCGCTCGAGGCGATCCACCTGCTCCTGCGTGATGCGCAGGGGCTCGTAGGGCAGGGGCTTGTCCGTCTCGACGGTGGCAAGATCGGCGCCGAGATCGAACAGGTCGTTCTGGATGCGGCCCAGCATCGGGTCGATCTCGTGCCCTGCGGTATGGATCCGGACCAGCCCAAGGCAGGCATTGGTCTCGTCCACGGTGCCGAAGGCCTCGATGCGAAGATCGTGCTTGGGCCGGCGCCCACCGGCCGCGAGCGCCGTCGTGCCCTGGTCTCCGGTGCGGGTGTAGATGCGGTTCAGAACGACCATGGGGAGCCTGAGGTTGGGATTCGGTTAGAAGGAATACCCAACCCGCGCGCCGATATTCGTCAAGCCCTGACTTTCCGAGCAGGTCCCCCCATCGGACAGGTGCTCGATGGTGGCCAGCACGCTCCAGTTGGCGGACAGCCGCACGCCCACGGAGCCAGATTCACGGAACAGGGGTGAGCAGCCGAGGGCCTCTCGGTCCTGCAGGGGATGGGAGGAGCCCCGGCCGTTGTGGACAGCGCCGCCGAAGCTGCCTTCGACGAAGATGTCAGGGGTCACATCGATGGTCCAGGACAGGCCCGCGTAGGCGAAGCTCGTCCGGTCGTCGAAGTTGAGGCTGCCGCCGATATGCGGCCGAGGAATGAAATAGCTTGTAAAAAGGTCCGATGCGGTAAACGGCTTCGCAAAAAGAATTTCACCAGTAAGATTGGCGGAGCCGTCGCGCCCTTCCGCACCCCAAGGATCCTGAGCGGACAATCCAAAACGGAATTCCGACAGAAGGCTCGGCTGGGATTGGGAGGAATTCGCTTGCCGCTTGAAGTCGGAGCCCAGGACGCCCGATGATCCCATAAACAGGACCAGAAGGCTCAAGCCTATGGCTGGACTGACGCGCATTAAGAGATCCATAACTCAATAAAAACTGAGGCCATGAGGCTACGCCCTTATGGCTAACGATCTCTTAATACAAACCATGGCGAAAACGTGTCAACACGAAGATGGCTAAGCCGCTCTCCACCAGATAACGCCCATGATCACGATGATCGCCAAAAACTGAAGCAGAACACGCACGCGCATGAGGTGCTGCGACCGATTGGCGTTGCCCCCGCGCAGCATGTTGAACAGCCCCAGAAGCAGAACGAACGCAACGGCAAGAACCGCTAGAGGCACAAGCAAATCGGCTAAACC
>JALYFY010000192.1 GCA_030777385.1 Pseudomonadota bacterium
CCACCCAGCCTCCCATGGTAGCGGACGAACTGCGCCGTCAGGCGGACGAATTTCTCGACCTGTCGCAATTGGCATCCCGCATCGGCCGCGATCCATCGGACCGTCCGCAGCGCGTGATGGGCGAGAATGGCGACCGCCCGGATCGCTCCCGCCCCCCGCAGCCTCGCAATGGCGCCCTCGAGAGCCGCTACGGCATTCGGCAGCCGCAGGATGACGACCAGGAGGCCTGAGAAATCGGGTTTTCCTGCGAGGACATCATGGCCGGGCATGTCCCGGCCATTCATCGTTCAGAACGTGCTCTCTTCGACCTCGCAACTCAGCCCAAGAGTTCCCGCTGTATTGCCTACGGTCGCCAAGCACAGGCTCCGCCGACCCTCTGGGATGAAGACTGCGAAGCGGGTTACGTAAAGACCGCCCTCCTGGTCCGAGAGCTTGCGCGCCTCAAGGCGAACGATGTTGGCCTCGTATTGCCTGAACACCTCCGCCAGCCGGGCTACGAGGCCAAGCTGATCGCCGCCGCTGATTGTGATGCGGTGCGTCACACTTCCAGCCGGGCCCGGGCTCGGATCGAAGGCATAGGGAACGGCCCTGATCTCCGCCCCATCCAGCTCCGGCAGGCCTTTCAAGCCCCCCTCGATCTCGCCGGCTGTCAAACCTGAGGGGAGTTCGCACAGGGCTACGAATTCGGCGCCGGAGCCGAGAGCCGCGAAGGTCGTATCGCGCAGGTTCACGCCTGCATTGAACAGGTGCTCCGCGATTGCCGCGACGAGACCGACCCGATCGGCACCGAGAACCGACACCAGAGCAATGGACGCCATGAGTTCCCTCCCAGAGTGGAACCGAGGGACTTAGCGCGCTCTGCCGGGCTGTCAGCCCTTGTCCCGCATCAGGCGGGACTTTTCCCGGTTCCAGTCGCGTTCCTTCTCCGACTCGCGCTTGTCGTGCAGCTTCTTGCCCCGTCCGAGCCCCAGTTCCACCTTCGCCCGCCCGCGATCGTTGAAATAGATCTTGAGCGGGATCACAGTAAAGCCTTCGCGCTGGGTTGCACCGAGCAGCTTGTTGATCTGACGCTTGTGGAGCAGCAGGCGCCGCGGCCGCTTCGTTTCATGGTTGAAGCGGTTCGCCTGGAGGTATTCCGGGATATAGGCGTTGAACAGGAAGAATTCCTCGCCCGAGGGTCCGGCATAGGACTCGCCGATGGTGGCCTTCCCCTCGCGCAGGGATTTGACCTCCGTGCCGGTGAGAGCGATGCCGGCCTCATAAGTATCGAGGATCTCGTAGTTGTACCGCGCCTTCCTGTTGTCGGCGACGATGCGATTGTTGTTCTTTGGATCTTTTGCCATGAGGATTTTAGGTGTTGATCAGGCCGGCATGGACCATGGCCGAGCGAACGGCCTGCCTAGCGCCCTCGGAAGCAGGAACCAGGGGCAGGCGCACCGTGTCCTCCATGAGGCCCAGCAGCGATGCGGCGTATTTCACCGGCGTTGGGTTGGTTTCCACGAACAGGTTCGTATGAAGGGGCATGAGCCGGTCCTGCACCTTCAGGGCCGATGCGTATTCTCCCTTGAGGCAAGCGTTCTGCATCTCAGCGCAAAGCCTTGGCGCGACATTCGAGGTCACGGAGATGCAGCCATGGCCGCCATGGGCCATGAAGCCCAGGGCCGTGGCATCCTCGCCGGACAGTTGGATGAAATCCGCTCCCATGGCCTGCCGCTGGAGGCTCACGCGCGCCATGTTGGCGGTAGCGTCCTTCACGCCGGCGATATTCTTCAGCTCATAGAGCCGCGCCATCGTCTCCACCGACATGTCGATCACCGAACGGCCGGGGATGTTGTAGATGATGATCGGAATCCCGATGGCGTCGTTGATAGCCTTGTAATGCTGGTAAAGACCTTCCTGCGTCGGCTTGTTGTAGTAGGGCGTCACGATCAGCACCGCATCGGCGCCAACCTTCTCTGCATGTCTGGAGAAGGCCACGGCCTCCGCCGTGCTGTTGGAGCCGGCGCCGGCGATCACAGGCACCCTGCCCTTTGCCTCCTCAACGCAAATCTCGATGACCCGGTCATGCTCCTTGTGGCTCAAGGTCGGGCTCTCGCCGGTCGTGCCGACGGGAACGAGGCCGTTCGTGCCCTCCTGGATCTGCCAGTTGATAAAGGCCCGGAACGCCGCCTCATCCACAGCCCCATCCTTGAAGGGGGTTACCAGGGCCGTGATGGAGCCTTTGAATTGGGTCATGGGGAATCCTCGATAAAGATGCGCCGGGGCACTGGAAGCTAAGAGGGCTTAACACAGAAGGGGGTGCGGCGCATGCGCGCAAACATTCCTTTAGGGAGTTGTCCTAGCTCGGCTCTTAGTGTTTCCTCAAGAAAAACGTCGGCACAATAAGAGACAATCGACAGCACAGGGGTTAGCGGGTGAGCCTCAATATGGGTCTTCTGATACGTCTTGTGACATCTGTCGCACTCGTCCACCTGTCCGCTCTTACCGCTCACGCCAACGAAACTCCCCTCATCAAGCTCGAACAGGGCCAGCCCGGCACTCTGGAAAGCTTCGTGCCACCAAGCCCGGTTCCGGGAGACCTGGATCACCTGCCTGGGATCTTCAAGGCCTATCGGGACAACGATCTGACTGAAGCGGAGATCCTGAAGGCGAAGCTGTCTCAGCCAGCGGCACAAGCCCTCGTGGACTGGTACGCCATGCGCAGCGGTCTCCCGGTTGGGTTCGACCGCCTGATGGCATTTCAAAGAAGTTACCCGAACTGGCCTGTGACCAACCAAGCCCGGAGACGGAGCGAGGACGCGCTGCTGGCGGAGCGCAAGCCCTCCTCCCAAGTGCGGGAGTTTTTCGCCACGCAGCCTCCCGCAACCGCTGGCGGGCGGATTGCCCTTGCCTTTGCGTTGAAAACGGACGGCCTTGAGCAGCAGGCGAACGAGCAGATCAGGCATGTCTGGCGAGAGGATAACTTTGGGGCTGACTTGGAGCGCCGGATCCTTGACCGCTTTCCCGGCGTCCTGACCCAGGCCGACCATCGTTTCAGGATGGAGAGGCTTCTTCTCAAGGAGAACTGGGGCGGAGCCCAGCGCGCGGCAGGGCATGCCGGCAAGGATCATGGCCTTCTCGTCAAAGCGCGCATGGCCGTCTTCCAGGGCAAGAAAAAGGCCGAGAAGGCCTTTGCTGCCGTGCCGGCCTCTCTGCGGGGCGACCCGTCCTACCTGTTTTCTCGCGCCCTGCTCCTGCGCCGGAGCGACAAGCTCGCGGAGGCAGCCAGCATCATCGTGCAGGCGCCGCGGGATCCTGAGCTTCGGGTTGATGGCGATGAATGGTGGGCGGAGCAGCGGTTGATCACCCGCGCCCTTCTCGACAAGGGCGATGCCAAAATCGCCTATGACGTGGCAAGCCATCATGCCGCCGAATCGCC
>JALYFY010000193.1 GCA_030777385.1 Pseudomonadota bacterium
TCCCTGAGCCGGAGCCGGTCGCCGTCGTGCTGACCCCGCCGGACCCGGAGCGCCCGAAGCGCGCCGGCTGGTGGTCCAAGGCCAAGTCGGTCCTGAGCGGATCGTAAGTTCGAACAGAAATGCCCGGTCATGAGCCGGGCATTTTGTTTATGGATCGCGCTTGCATTGTCATCCCCGCGCAGGCGGGGATCCATAACCACGACAGTAGAAGAAGAGACGCAACGACCACCAGTTCGCCCATTCTGAACTGTCAGTAATTATAGATTCCGGGCTCAGCTGCGCGGCCCCGGAATGACAGTGCGACGCTGTATTGACGCTTACCTCAACCACCCCTTCAGCCTTGCCACTGTCTCGCGGCAGTCGCTCTCCGACCCGGCGAAGGACAGGCGCAGGTAGTGCGAGCCTTCGATGGGATCGAAGTCGAGGCCGGGCGTCGCCGCCACGCCCGTCTCCTCCAGCATGCGCTTGGAGAAGCCAATGGAGTCGTTCGTGAAGCGGGCGATGTCGGCGTAGATGTAGAAGGCGCCGTCCACCGGGTGCATCTCCGTGATGCCTGCCTTCGGCAGCTCCTCCAGGAGGTAGGCTCGGTTCCTGGCATAGCCGGCCTTCACGGCCTCAAGCTCCTCCGCCGCGTCGAAGGCGGCGAGGGCCGCCACCTGGGAGAGGTAGGGCGGCGAGATGTAGAGGTTCTGCGCCAGACGTTCGATGGGGCGCACCAGCCGCTCGGGCACCACGATCCAGCCGATGCGCCAGCCGGTCATGCAATAATACTTCGAGAAGGAGTTGATCACCACCGCATCGTCGTCCGTGGCCAGGGCCGTCGAGGCGGGCTCGCCGTAGGTCAGGCCGTGGTAGATCTCGTCGGACACAAACCACAGGCCCAGGCGGCGGCATGTCTCGCCGAGTTCCGCCAACGCCTTGCGGCCGATCATGGTGCCTGATGGATTGGCGGGGCTCATGGCCAGGATGCCGTGCAGGGGGTTTTCCGCATGCGCCCGCTCGACGGCCTGGGCGGTCATGATCCAGCCATCGGCCTTCGCCAGCGGGATCGTCACCGGCTCGATGCCCAGCGCTTCCAGGATATTGCGGTAGGCCGGGTAGCCCGGCGCCGTGATCGCCACCCGCTGCTCCGGATCGAAGAGGCTCAAGAAGGCCAGCACGAAGCCTGCCGAGGAGCCGGTGGTCACCACCACCCGCTCCGGTGCGATGCCGACCCCGTAAGCCTCGCGGTAGTGACGGGCGATCCGCTCCCTCAAGGCGGATATGCCGAGCGCCTCCGTATAGCCGATGCGCCCGAGGTCGAGGGCGGCCTTTGCCGCCTCGCGCGCTGCGCGCGGCGCGGGGGCGGAAGGCTGGCCCACCTCCATGTGGATCACGCTGTCTCCCCGCCTCTCCTTGGCCGCGGCGGCACTCAGCACGTCCATGGCCAAGAAGGAGGAGACACGGTCCATGCGGCGCGCAATGAGGGGCGAGTGAAGATCGGCGGATGATTTGATCATGGAGAGGGTCGTATCCCGTCGGAAGGGCGGCCTCAAGACGGTTTTCTCCCGTGTCACCCCGTAAGGACGCGAAGCGGACGGGACAGGAATCCCTGCTGCCGAGGGTGCAAGTGGGTCTCCTTCCCTCGCTGCGCTTGGCCTGAGGATGACACCGTGGTGCTCCCTCCAGCGTCATTCCCGGCCGAAGCGTGAGCGGAGGGGAAGGGAATCCACTTGCACGCTCAGCGTCATGGATCCCCTTCCCTCGCTGACGCTCGCCGGGGATGACCCGCCCCCTGGGACAGCATCTCAACAAAGCCGTGATTTGACGACCCGCGCCCCAAGCCGCTAACTCGCGGTAGACATGACAGCTTTCAAGCCGGCTCGAACCAACATGGCGGACCGGACTTGTCTTGAAGATTTCCGCAAAGGACCGGATATGCGCTTTTCGCTTCTCAGAATCAGCAGGGCCGTGGCCCTGCTCGGCACGCTTGCCGTCGCTCCCTCCGCCATGGCGCAAAGCCCGGTCTTCAACGAGCAGCAGAAGCAGGCCATCGGCGAGGTTGTGAAGGAGTATCTCCTGAAGAACCCGGAGGTCATCACCGAGGTGATCGCCGAGTTGGAGAAGCGCCAGGCAGAGGCCCAGCAGGTGGCCCAGGCGGGCGCCGTGAAGGAGACGAAGCAGTCGCTCCTCAACGCCTCCCATTCCTATGTGGTCGGCAATCCGTCGGGGGACATTACCCTGGTGGAGTTCTTCGACTACAACTGCGGCTACTGCAAAAAGGCCCTTGCCGACGTCCAGTTGCTCATGAAGAGCGATCCCAAGCTGCGCGTTGTTCTCAAGGATTTTCCGGTTCTCGGGCCCGATTCCGTCGAAGCGAGCCGCGTCGCTCTTGCTGTGAAGAACCAGCTGCAGGGCCCGAAACTGCTCGACTACCACGTGAAGGTCATGGACAGCCGCGGCCGGGTGAACGGCGAGCGCGCCATGGCGGTGGCCAAGGATATGGGCGTCGACATCGCCCGCCTCCAGAAGGATGTCGAGAGCCCCGAGATCCGCAACGCCCTGCAGGAAAACATGGCGCTGGGCGACAAGCTCAGCCTGACCGGGACCCCGGCTTTCATCATCGGCGAGACCGTCATCCCCGGCGCCGTCGGCCTCGAGCCCCTGAAGCAGCTCGTCGACAATGTCCGTCAGTGCGGCAAGGCCACCTGCGGGTAATATTCACGCTGTCATTCCGGGGCGACCACAGGTCGAGCCCGGAATCCATAGCCGCTAACGGCGCAGAATGAGACGCAGCGCGGTCCGCCCTTTCTTGAGACGTCGTGGCTATGGATTCCGGGCTCCGCTACGCGGCCCCGGAATCACAGTCGGAATATGACACTTGCCCACCGTCCAGGCCACAAACAGCCCCTTCTCCCCTTGAGGAAACCGCGTCTAGCTTGGGAAAGGCTTGGTTTTCCCCTTCCCCCCTGCCCGCCTTTTGGCTAAGAGGGCGTTTCGGCTCCGCCATGCGGAGCTTTTCGGAACGCTCCTTTCAAGATGATCAACGTCCACGTCCTCAACGGACCCAACCTCAACCTGCTCGGCCGCAGAGAGCCTCAGATCTATGGCAGCACCACGCTTGCCGACATCGAGAAGCTTGTGCGCGACAAGGCGGAGGCCTTGGGGGCGGCGATCACGTTCCGCCAGTCGAACCATGAGGGTCATCTGGTCGACTGGATCCAGGAAGCGGGAGCGCAAGGCGCTGGCATCGTCATCAATGCCGGCGCCTATACCCACACCTCGATCGCGCTGCGCGATGCCATCTCCGGCAGCGGCGCCCCCACGGTCGAGATCCATCTTTCCAATGTTCATGCTCGCGAGGGCTTTCGCCATCGCTCGCTCATAGCGCCCGTGTCCATCGGCGTGATCTGTGGTTTCGGGCCCACGAGCTACGTGCTCGGCCTGGAAGCGGTTCACCGGGTGATCGTCGAGCGGACGCGGCAAGCGAAGCCCTCCCAGCACTAGTTCCTCAGAGATTAAGAGGTGAGCCCCATGGCCAAGGATAACCCTTTCGATCCCGATCTCGTCCGTGAGCTGGCGAATCTGATCGCCGACACGGATCTCAGCGAGATCGAAGTGGAGAAGGGCGACCTTCGCATCCGCGTGGCGCGCATGGTCACGGCCGCCGTGACCGTTCCGGTTGCGGCTCCCGCAGCCGTCGGACCTGCGCCTGTCGTCGCCCCGCCCCCGACGGCTGCCGAGGCAGCCGCCGCAAAGCCCGGCGCGCCCCATCCGGGCACCGTGCTCTCCCCCATGGTCGGCACCGCCTACCGCAAGCCCTCCCCCGAGGCGAAGGACTTCGTCGAGGTCGGGTCGAAGGTTCAGGCCGGCGACAAGGTCCTGCTGGTCGAGGCCATGAAAACCTTCAACGAGATCGTCGCGCCCCGCGCCGGCACCGTGACGGCCATCTTTGTCGACGACGGAACACCTGTTGAATACGGCGAACCCCTCCTCGTCATCGAGTAAGGCGCGATATGTTCGATAAGAT
>JALYFY010000194.1 GCA_030777385.1 Pseudomonadota bacterium
GAGCCGCTCCACGAGCTCGACCTTCTCCATTACGGGGTAGTTGCGCCAGATCTCGCGCTTCATCGCCTCGGGCGAGCCGCCGCCGTGCAGGGAAATGAGAGAGTACCAGCCGCCTTGATGCGACACCGTAAGATCCTCAATGAAGCGGGCAACCTCCATGCGCTGCTCCATCGGGATGTCGGGTCGTCCGCCGAGCACGGCCGTCAGGGAGGCGGCGGTCTCGGGGTTGTGATCCTCGTCCGGTCCCGGCAAAGCCACGATCAGACCGCCCGATACGTAATGGGCGATCTTGTGCATATCATAGATCTTCGTCGCCAGCAGCAGCTTGCCGATGTTGGAGAACACCGCGTCCGGCATCACCGAGCCAGCCGGGTCTTTCGTGCAGTAGACCGACGACGCGACGCCGCAGGCGTAGAAGCCCTCGGTGATGGTGATCAGATCAACCATCTGTTCCCGAATGTGACCATGGCGTTCTGGATCGAGCCCGTTCGCCTCGATCATCAGCGCGCCCGCGCCGATCAGGAGATCGCCGAACCCGGCGCGTGCGCCGATGCAGGAATGACGGTGGTGGGTGGCATAGGACGTGGTGAGAAACCCGCCCTCCGCGTATTCGCCTGCAAGGAACACGCGGTCGTGCGGCACGAACACGTCATCGAAAATCACCAC
Source organism: Pseudomonadota bacterium (assembly GCA_030777385.1). Taxonomy (GTDB): domain Bacteria; phylum Pseudomonadota; class Alphaproteobacteria; order Rhizobiales; family Beijerinckiaceae; genus Microvirga. The sequence continues at coordinate 667 of JALYFY010000194.1, forward strand.
GCCCGTGGACTGGCCATACTTGGCCGAGAACTTCGCGGCGGCCTCGCCGGGCCGGCCCGCGGGCCTCGCCACGATGGTCACGCCGGGCGCGTCCACGGGGACGGCGCAGCACACGGCGAAGTCAGCGTCGTCCTTCGCATGCGTGCGGCAGGGCATGACGAGGAACTCGTGCATGTAGGGCGCGCCCGTGACGATCGCCTTGGTGCCCCGGATGACGATGCCGTCCGGCCGCCGTTCCTTGATGTGCACGTAGACGTCCGGGTTTGCCTGCTGACCGGGACGCTTGGAGCGGTCGCCCTTCGCATCCGTCATCGCGATGCCCAGCGTGAGGTCCTTGTCCTGCACCTCGTGCAGGTAAGCGAGGAAGCGCTGGTGGTAGTTGGTGCCGTGTGCGTTGTCCGTGTGCTTCGTGGCTTGGAAGATGCCGTTGAAAGCATCGTGGGTGAGGTAGCGTTGGGCGCAGCCAGAGACCTTGCAGACGAGGCGGACTGCCTCGAGCTTATAGAGGAGATCCGTAGAGGTCTCATCGATGTGCAGCATCCGGTTGACAGTCTTGCCCGACGTGCCCTGCCGTGCCGTCATCAGGGCGATGTGCTCCGGCTTGTGGGCGAAGTCGTAGGTCACGCCGACGCCAGCGATGCCCGGGGCAAGCAGCGGCTCGTCGGCGACGCTCTCGATCCTCTGACCGTTCACGAATACGCGCGGGCTGTAGGCGCGCAGGGACTCCCGGTAGGCGGCGGCGTCCATCAGCATGGCTTCCTCCTCAAGGGCTGTTCCGGACATTTTTTGCTAGAACTGCTCGAACTTGAACAGTGTTAGAATTTCTGTCAACTGTTTCGGACTCGGAGATGTTCAACATGGCGGTTCGGCGGGCGGAACGGCGGCAGGCGGTCAGCGACCACAAGCGCGCGCTCATCCTGGAGGCGGCGCGTGAGGTGTTCGCCGCCGAGGGGCTGGAGGGGGCAAGCCTGCGTGCCATCGCGACACGGGCCGGCTACACCCCTGGGGCGCTCTACTTCCATTTTGACTCCAAGGAAGCGATCTACGCCGAGGTGTTACACGGGTCGCTCGCCGCGCTCGGCCATGCCGTTGACGAGGCGGTGGCAAAGTCTTGGGAACCCGAGGCGCGGCTGCGGGCGGCCGCGATGGCGTTCTTCCGGTTCTATGCCGAGAACCCGCGCGACCTCGACCTAGGTTTCTATCTCTTTCGCGGCGGCATGAGGCCGAAGGGGCTCGGCCGCGAGCGCGACGAGTCTCTTAACGACAGCCTTGGAACGGCGCTGCGGCCGATCGCCGACGCTGCCGAGGCGATGGGCTCCCCACGCATGGAGGCGGACCTTCTCATGGTCGACACCTTCGCTCATGCGACGGGGCTCCTGTTGCTGCTCCACACAGGGCGAATCCGGATGTTCGGTGCATCCGCAGCCGAGCGCATGGAAGCCTATGTCGATGAGCGCATCAGGCTTCTGAAACAGGAGACACGGTAATGCCCGCTCTGGATCGCGAGCACTCCACCCTTCTCATCATCGACATCCAGGGCAGGCTCATGCCGGCCATTGAGGACGGGTCCGCGGTCATCGCCAACGCGAGGCGTCTTGTCGATGCGGCGGCGATCCTCGAGGTCACTATCCTATTCACGGAACATAACCCAGTCGGGCTGGGCCCAACGGTGCCGGAACTCACGCCATCCGGCCCCGTGGCCCACAAGATGACCTTCGACGCGGTACGCTCGCCAGGCTTCCTGGATAGGTTCCCGGCGGAGCGGGCGATCGTCGTGGCCGGCTGCGAGGCTCATGTCTGCGTGTTGCAGACGGTGCTCGGCCTTCTAACGCACGGCAGGCAGGTCTTCGTGGTCCGGGATGCCCTTGGATCCCGGCGCCCGGAGAGCAAGGAAGCCTATCTTAATCTCTACAATTCAAAGTCTTAGCACGCAGAGCCTGTCAACCTGGCCACGAACGATCAACGACTTAGTGGGCTTTTGTCAAACCTACAGCCCTCTGGCGCGCCTTGACTCCCATGCATATGAGTCCTTGAGGACAAAGGGAACGGGCC
>JALYFY010000195.1 GCA_030777385.1 Pseudomonadota bacterium
GCTCTGCTCCAGCCGAACTTCTGCATCCTAGACGAGACGGATTCCGGCCTCGACATCGATGCGCTGCGCATCGTGTCCGAGGGCGTGAACGCTCTGCGCTCGCCTGATCGCGCCTTCCTGGTCATCACCCACTACCAGCGCCTCCTGAACCACATCGTGCCCGACACCGTGCACGTGATGTCGGGCGGCCGCATCGTGAAGACGGGCGGCAAGGAGCTGGCGCTGGAGCTTGAGGCAACCGGCTACGCCGATTACCGGGAAACCGAGGCTGCTTGACATGGCTGACGTCACCCTCATGAAGACGCCGGCGGAAACCGCGCTGGTGCAGGCTTTCGAGAGCGCCAAGACCCTGTTGCCGGGCAACGTGGAATCGCGCTCCCAGGCCTTCGAGCTGTTCACCCAGCGCGGCCTGCCGCATCGCCGGGTGGAGGAGTTCAAGTACACCGACCTGCGCGCCGTTCTGCGCGAGATCGCGCCTTTCGCATCGGTGCCATCGGCGGACGAAGCCAAGGCTGCCCTGCAGACCGCAAAGGCGCTCGCCGGCGTCGAGGCGCTCCAGGTGCCCTTCGTCAACGGTCACTTCGTGCAGGACGCCGTAAACTTGAGCACGTTGCCGGACGGTGTCGAGATCGTGCCGCTGGCCGGGGCCTTGGCCTCGGGTCATGACTGGCTGGCGCGCCTGAGCCCGGTGAAATGGGCCAGCGAGAACCCGATCTATCAGCTCAACACGTCCTTCATGGCCGATGGGGTGATGATCCGGGTGACAGGCGCCGTCGAGATGCCGGTTCACCTGCGCTTCGTCACGGCGTCTGGTTCTGCCGTTGCCACCGCCACCCGCATCCTCGTGCTCGTGGAGGAGGGCGCTTCCGTGACCCTGCTCGAATCGCACGAGAGCACGGACGGCGCTAACCATCAGCCGAATGACGTGATGGAGTTGATCGCGGGCGATCGCACGAACGTGCAGCATGTGCGCATCAACGCCGAAGGCGACAAGGCGCTGGCCCTGTCCACCCTGGCCTTGAAGATCGGCGGCGAGGCGCTGTTCAACAGCATCAACGTGGTGGCGGGCTCCGCCACCTCCCGGCATCAGGTCTTTGCCGTTCTCGCGGGCGAGAACACGAACCTTCGGGTCAACGGCGCGACGATGCTGAAAGCCTCGCAGCACGGTGATTCGACCCTCGTGGTCGAGCATGCGGCTCCCAACTGCGAGAGCCGCGAGCTGTTCAAGACCGTGATCGACAACGAGGCGACCGGCGTTTTCCAGGGCAAGATCATCGTTCCGCATCATGCCCAGAAGACCGACGGCCGCATGATGTCGGCAGCGCTCCTCCTGGAGGAGGGCGGCTCCATGAACAACAAGCCGGAACTCGAGATTTTCGCCGACGACGTGCAGTGCGCCCATGGCGCCACCTGCGGCCAGCTCGATGAGGATCTCCTGTTCTACCTCATGGCCCGCGGCCTGCCGAAGAAGGAGGCCGAAAGCCTCCTGGTTCAGGCATTCCTGGGCGAGGCGGTCGAGTTCGTCGAGAACGAGGGCGCCCGCGAGGCGCTGATCGGAACGGTCGAGGGCTGGCTGAAGGCCCGCGCGTAATACCCTCCTCCCCCTTGTGGGGAGGAGTTGGAGGTGGGGGTGTAAGCGCCACGCTGGTCCAGTTCAGCGCCAGCACCCCCACCCTGACCCTCCCCACAAGGGGGAGGGGAAAGAGGTAATCATGAACGCTCCTGTAAAGCCATACGACATCGAAGCCGTCCGGGCGGAGTTTCCGATCCTGGCGCAACAGGTCTATGGCAAGCCGCTCGTCTATCTCGACAATGCCGCCTCGGCGCAGAAGCCGCGCGCCGTGATCGACGCCATGGTGAACACCATGCAGACGGGCTACGCGAACGTTCATCGCGGCCTGCACTACATGGCGAACGTGGCGACCGAAGGCTTCGAGCGGGCCCGCGAGACCGCGCGGGAGTTCCTGAACGCCGAGTCCATCGACGAGATCGTCTTCACCAAGTCGGCCACGGAAGCCTACAACCTGGTGGCGGATTGCTTCGGCCGCATGGGCCTCGGGGAGGGGGACGAGATCATCCTCTCCATCATGGAGCATCACTCCAACATCGTGCCCTGGCACTTCCTGCGCGAGCGCAAGGGGGCGGTCATCAAGTGGGCGCCGGTGGACGACGAGGGCAACTTCCTCCTCGACGAGTTCGAGAAGCTCCTGTCGCCGCGCACCAAGATCGTCGCCATCACCCACATGTCGAACGTGCTCGGCACCGTGACGCCGATCAAGGACATCATCCGCATCGCCCACGCTCATGGGGTGCCCGTTCTGGTGGATGGTGCCCAGGGCGCCGTTCATCTCGACGTGGATGTGCGTGACCTCGATGCGGATTTCTATGTTTTTACCGGCCACAAGGTCTATGGGCCGACCGGCATCGGCGTTCTCTACGGCAAGCGCGAATGGCTCGAGAAGATGCCGCCCTACCAGGGTGGCGGCGAGATGATCCGCGAGGTGCTGTGCGAGGGCATCACCTACAACGACCCGCCGCACCGGTTCGAGGCGGGCACGCCCGCCATCATCGAGGCCATCGGGCTCGATGCTGCGCTTCGGTTCATGATGAGCCTTGGGCGCGAGAACATCCGGGCCCATGAGGAAGCCTTGTCGCAATATGCCCATGAGCGTCTTCGGGCCATGAACTCGGTGCGCATCATCGGGCAGGCCAGGGGCAAGGGAGCCATCATCGCCTTCGAGATGAAGGGCGCTCATGCCCATGACGTGGCCACGGTGATCGACCGGCAGGGCGTGGCGGTTCGGGCCGGCACCCATTGCGCCATGCCGCTGCTCAACCGGTTCGGGGCAAACTCCACCTGCCGCGCCTCGTTTGGCCTGTACAACACCATGCAGGAAGTCGATAAGCTTGCGGATGCTCTGCAGAGGGCGGAAGCCCTGTTTGCCTGAAGGATGAAGCTGTGAACGACATGACCCCCCAGGATGGGCCCAACGCCCCGCAGGTGTCCCCGGGCTCGGCGATTCCGCCCGAAGAGCTCGACCGCATGACGGACGACATCATCGCGGCCCTCAAGACCGTCTACGATCCCGAGATCCCCTCCGACATCTACGAGCTCGGCCTGATCTACCGCGTCGACATCGACGACGACCGCAACGTCGCCATCGACATGACCCTGACGGCGCCTGGCTGCCCCGTTGCCGGCGAGATGCCGGGCTGGGTGGAAAACGCCGTTTCCACGGTCCAGGGCGTCCAGAACGTCACGGTGAAGATGGTCTTCGACCCGCCGTGGGATCAAAGCCGCATGTCCGACGAGGCGCGGGTTGCGCTGGATATGTGGTGACCCATAGGCTCCAGTGTTTGGATTAAGGTATGGTATGGCCGGGCTTGTCCCGGCCATTCTTCGTTTCTGATCGGATGAAAGATCAGGTGCGGTTGATGGAAACGCCTCCGTCGACCAGCATCGCTGTGCCCGTCGTGAAGCTGGAAGCATCCGATGCCAGATAGAGCGCCGATCTGGCGATCTCCTCGGGACGTGCGCGCCGCTTCAGAGCATGCAGGCCTTCAACGAACGCCAGCGCCTCGGGGGTGCTGACCCACGCTTCCGCCAGGGGAGTATCCGTTCCTCCCGGCAACAGGGCATTGACGCGGATCCCTTTCGGACCGAACTCGCTTGCGAGCGATTGCGTGAGACCGATCAGCCCTGACTTGCTGGCCGCATAGGCGGCCACACCCGGCATTCCGGCCGTGTACCCGACAAAGGTCGAGGTAAAGATGAGAGAGCCTCCTCCGCGGTCGAGCATGGCCGGAATCTGGTACTTTGCGCCCAGAAACGGGGCTGTAAGGTTGATCGCGAGAGTATCGTTCCACCCGGCAAGCGACAGGCCGGGCGTCGGCCCCATCTCGCCGTTTGTACCGGCATTGTTGAATGCGATGTCAAGGCCGCCGAAGTGGCGGACTGCCGTCTCGACCAGCGTGTGGGCCAGCGCCTCGTCTTTGATGTCACCGGCAATGGCGATGGCACGTCCGCCAGCCTTCTCGATATCCGTCACCAGAGCGTTCAGGGCCTCCGAGCGCCGTGCCGTAACGATGACATTGGCACCTTCCTGCGCGAACAATTTAGCGGTGGCGTAGCCGATCCCTGAGCTGGCTCCTGTTACGATGGCGGTTTTGTTCATGAGTGTTGTCATTGGTGAGATTCTTCCTCGAGCCCGATGCTCGGTATGGAGATCTCAAACTTCACCCTCGGAGCCGACCCGTTTCCTACGCCCGATACCTGTGAAATGACGAGACTTGGCTTGAGAGGCGATACCTAAAGCGGGACCATAGTGTTGATGCGGGCTTGCTATAGGTTTTAATTGGCGTCGAGGATCGGCAAACATCTCCGGGTGATGGACAATGAACACGGCTCATGCCCACGAAACCCTCCATGTCCGCTGCTGCATCGTCGGGGGCGGGCCTGCCGGAATGATGCTTGGGCTCCTGCTGGCGCGGCAGGGGGTCGAGGTTCTGGTTCTCGAGAAGCATGCGGACTTCCTGAGGGATTTTCGCGGCGACACCATTCATCCCTCGACCCTCGAGGTGGTGCATGAGCTGGGATGGCTCGACGATTTCCTCTCCAGGCCGCACCAGCAAACCCAGACAGTCAGCCTCATGATCGGCGATACGCTGCTCAAGCTCGGCGACTTCTCGCATCTGCCCACGCGCTGCAAGTTCATCGCCTTCATGCCGCAGTGGGATTTCCTCGATTTCCTGACGGATCATGCCCGCGAGTACCCGCATTTCCATCTGCGGATGGAGGCCGAGGTGACGGACCTGATCGAGCGCGAGGGCAGGGTGGCCGGCGTCAGGGTCTTGACGCCTGACGGTGCGCTCGATGTCCACGCCGACCTCGTGGTGGCCGCCGACGGCAGGCGCTCCGTGGTGCGTGAGAAGGCAGGCCTTCAGGTCATGGATATCGGTGCGCCGATGGACGTGCTCTGGATGCGGGTACCTAAGCTCGCGAGCGATCCGAGCCAGCTGCTCGGGCGCATCGAAGCAGGCCAGATGCTGGTCATGATCGACCGGGGCGAGTATTGGCAATGCGCTTACCTGATCCCGAAGGGCTCCTTCGAGGCCCTCAAGCGGGGAGGTTTGGCTGCGTTCCAGTCGAAGCTCGCAGGGC
>JALYFY010000196.1 GCA_030777385.1 Pseudomonadota bacterium
GCATCGTGAGCGCTCCCGTCGTCGAAGCCAAAGGCCTGAAGCAGGTCTATAAAATCAAGCGCGGCCTGTTCAAGGAGCCCGGCAACCTGCAGGCCGTGGGCGGCATCTCCTTTGCCATCGAGCCCGGCAAGACCCTGGCGGTGGTGGGCGAATCCGGCTGCGGCAAGTCCACGCTTGCCCGCATGGTGACGCTCATCGAGAAGCCGACCGAGGGTCAGCTCACCCTCGACGGCATCGATGCAGTCAATCCGCCTTCGAACTATGCCAAGGACCTGCGCCGCATGGTGCAGTTCGTGTTCCAGAATCCTTACGGCTCGCTCAACCCGCGCAAGAAGGTGGGCACGATCCTGGAGGAGCCGCTGGCCATCAACACCAAGCTCTCGGCTGCCGAGCGCGCCGAGCGCGCCCGAGGGATGATGGCGAAGGTGGGCCTGCGTCCCGAGCACTACGGCCGCTATCCGCACATGTTCTCGGGCGGCCAGCGCCAGCGCATCGCCATTGCGCGTGCGCTGATGCTCTCGCCCAAGCTCGTGGTGGCGGACGAGCCGGTCTCGGCGCTCGACGTGTCGATCCAGGCGCAGGTGCTGAACCTTCTCGCCGATCTGCAGGAGGAGATGGGGCTGGCCTATCTCTTCATCTCGCACGATCTCGGCGTGGTCCGGCACATCGCTCACGACGTGCTGGTCATGTATCTCGGCCATGCGGTCGAGCATGGGCCGAAGGAAAAGATCTACGCGCGCCCGCTGCATCCCTATACGCAGGCGCTCCTGTCGTCGACGCCGGGCATCACCGGCGTGAAGCGCAAGCGCATCATCCTGAAAGGGGAGCTCCCCTCACCGCTCAACCCACCGAAGGGCTGCGTGTTCTCGACTCGCTGCCCCTATGTGACCGAGCGCTGCAAGGTGGAGCGTCCGCAGCTGCGGGAGCTCGATGGACGGCAGGTCGCCTGCCATTACGCCGAGAACTTCCTGAAGGAAGCGGCTTAAAATCGGTTCAAGCAGGCAACGGCAGGCGTCTGGCTGCCGTTGCTTCTTCGACGGCGGGCGAGTTGGCGAGCTCCGGCGGCTTCTCCTCGCCGTTCGCCACCTTCAGGCACTGCACCACCGCATCCCGCAGGGACGAGACATAGTAATTGGCGCCGAGCGTGGCGCGCATGGTCTCGCTCTTCAGAACGGCGTCTTCTGCGGGCCAGAGGCCCACAAGGGTCGGCGCCTTGGCCTTTTTCTTCAGGCGCCGCAACAGATAGCGCAGATGGGCCGGCGTGCCGCTGATCTCCAGATAGCTGATGCAGACCATCTGCACCCCGGTCATGTCGAGGTTGAAGATGTCCCGGCGTGAAACCGCCTCGTGGGGCACGACGCGGGTGCCCAGCCCGTGCTTGTTCAAGAGCTGCGACAGCATCTCGGATGCCGCCTCATCCAGCGGACCGCGGCCGGCAACGCACAAGATCGCGCCGGCTGCCTTCCAGGCCTGCGGCAGGTTGCTTTCCTGCGGCATGGGCTCCACCACCGCCGGCTCCTTATTGGCGGGCTTTTCGCTGGCCGGAGGAGCCACGGGATCGTCCTTGGTGTCCTGAGGCTTGGGCTCCACATCCTCGTGGCCGCCCAGATCCAGAACGAGAGCCCGGATGACATCTTTCACCTGCTCCAGCTGGCGCTGGGTCAGCACGCCACGGGTCGCGTCGTTGGCGGCGAGTTGCAGCCCCCTCAGGGCGACCTCATCGTAATAGGAGGTGAGCGAGCGCTCCTTCAGAAGAACCTCGGCCGATTCCAGGGCCTCGTCCGGATCGCCTGCGAGCATGCGCTGATAGAGATTCTCGGCCGGAGTCAGGGCAGGCCTGTCGCCGAGGAGCACATCCAGGAATTCGAGCCGCTCCACATGCCGCCCCAGCACCACGAGGCAGAGCGTCAGGGGCGTTGCAATGAGCAGGCCGACCGGTCCCCAAATCCAGGTCCAGAAGATGGCGGATATCACCACGGAAAAGGGCGAGAGGCCGGTGCTCTGCCCATAGACGATAGGCTCGACCACATGGCCCATCAGGGGCTCGCCGATGGCGAACAGTGCCAGGGTCATGATCGCCATGGACCAGCCCGGATCGACGGCGGCCGCAAGCAGAAGCGGCGGCACGGCGGCCAGGAAGGAGCCGATATAGGGTACGAAGCGCATTAGGGCCGCGAATACCCCCCACAAGATGGGGCTCGGCACGCCGATCGCCCACAACCCGATGGTGGCCACGACCCCGAAGGAGGCATTGAGACCAAGCTGCATCAGGAAATACCGACTGAGCCTCCGAGCCGCATCGTCCATGGCGGCGGTGGTGCGATGCAGGTCGCTTGCCCCGAACAGGCGGATCATCCGGTCGCGCAGGTCCTCCCGCTGCATGAGAATGAAGATCAGCACCACGAACACGATGCCGGTGGTGGCCAGCGGCTCGAGAAGGGGTAGCAGGAGGTTCCTGGCCATCTGAGCCGGCGTTGGGTCCGGCTCATGGACCTCCACGGCCATCGGCCTCGGCTCCTCGGGCGGCGCTGGAGCTGCGGCCGTTGGGGAGGCTGGCGCCTGTTCCGGCGGCGGCTCAGCTACGGCCTGATCGAAGCGGCGGCCGAAATCCTTCAGCATTCCCGGGATCTTCCCGAGGGTGCCCTCCCTCAGGGAGCCGACCTTGTCCTGGATCGTGCTCTGATAGCGGGGAAGGTCGGTGGCAAGGCCTGCCACCTGGAAGCCGATCACCCCGCCCAGCGACAGGATGATCCCGAGCGCAACGAGCACCGCAACGATCACGGACGGCACACGGCCGAGGTGCCACCTGCGCATCAGATCCACGAAGGGCGCGAGCACGAAGGCGAGCAGAATGGCGAGCACCACGGGCAGGAACACGTCCCGCCCCACATAGAGCGCAGCCAGCACGACCACGGCTACCGTCAGGGTCAGCAATCCGGAAAGGCCTGGAACGCCCGGGGGCTCGATCTCGGTTTCCGGCGGCACGGGTGCAGGGCGCATTCAGTCGATCTCTGTTGGGCCGCGAGAGGATCTCGCTTGCCTGCAATCAACGTGCTCGCCCCCCAAACGATCCTTGAGCTTAGCCATAAAGCTTATCGGCAGGAATTCCTGGGACCTTTTGCCATCTGTGACCGCCCGAAAGGCATCCCATCTCAGGAGCATCCCGACGATCCTGCCGAGCCATTCCAACCGACCGATCCCAAGCCCCATGTCGATCACCAGACGCAACCTTCTGATCGGTGCGGCCCTTGCCGCCTCGTCAGGCGCTCATGCTCAACAAACCAAGCCAACCGCGATGCCAGTCACCGAACAACGCAACACCTTCAAAAGCGGGGGCAAGACCATTGCCGTCGATACGTTCCAGACACCGGGCTCCTCGCCCCGTCCCGCCGTGCTCATGCTGCACGGCGCCGATGGCTTGAGCGGCAATACGCAGTATCGCCGGGCGGCTCAGGATGTCGCCGCTGCGGGCTACCAGGTTCACCTCGTGCATTATCTCGACCGCACGGGCGAGAGGCGGGCTTCCTTCAGCACCATGTTCCAGAACTTCATGCCCTGGATGAGCACGGTGCAGGATGCGGTCTCCTTCACGGCCGGCCATCCGGGCGCGGATCCAAGCCGCGTCGGCATCGTCGGCATTTCGCTGGGCGCAGCCTTAGGGCTTGCCGTGTCGAGCACCGACCGGCGCGTGAAGGCGCTCGTAAACTATTTCGGCCCGCTGCCCCAGGGCGCCATCGCCACCACGTCGCGCCTGCCGCCGACCCTGGTGCTCCACGGATCGGCCGACCCAATCGTGCCGGTGGCGAACGCCTATGCGGTCGAGGCGCTGCTTCGCCAGCAGAACGTGCCGCATGAGATCAAGGTCTATCCCGGCCAAGGTCATGGCTTCCGGGGAGCCGCGGAGGATGACGCGACGCGCCGGGCTCTGGCGTTCATGCAACGTTATTTGAACGGTGCGCATGCCGCTTCGGGCTCAAGCCCCCTTCCCGCAGGCGGCTGACGCGATTAAGAGTCAGGCCCCTTCGATCGAACGGCAGGAGCGATCATGACGGTGTCCGACGCAGCTCTCCCAGGCAATCCCCTTCTCGGGCAATGGACCGGCCCCTTCGGCCTTCCCCCCTTCGAGAGCATCGCGCCGGAGCATTACAAACCTGCCTTCGACCAGGCCCTGGCCGAGCAGCAGACGCAGATCGCCGCCCTTGCGGACAGCCCGGAGCCTCCCACCTTCGCCAACACCATCGAGGCGCTGGAGCGCAGCGGCCAGACGCTCAAGAAGGTCGGCGGCGTGTTCTTCAATCTCGCCGGATCGCACACCAACGATGCGATCCAGGCGGTGGAGCGCGAGATGGCGCCGGTTCTCGCCAAGCACCGCAACAGCATCTTCATGAACGATGCGCTCTACAGGCGTGTCGAAGCCCTTTATCAGAACCGCGAGAGCCTGGGCTTGAGCCCGGAGCAGGCCCGCGTTCTCGACCGCTATCACACCATCTTCGTCCGCGCCGGCGCAAAGCTGGCGCCTGAGGAGAAGAAGCGGTTGGCCGCCATCACGGAGCGGCTCGCAAGCCTCGGCACGCAGTTCTCGCAGAACGTGCTGGCGGACGAGCGGTCCTATCAGCTCGTCCTCGATGGCGAGGCGGATCTCGAGGGCTTGCCGTCCTTCCTGCGCGAAGCGGCCGCACAGGCCGCGGAAGAACGTGGCCTGAAGGGTAAATATGCGATCACCCTCTCGCGCTCCAGCATCGAGCCCTTCCTGCAGTTCTCCAAGCGGCGGGACCTGCGCGAGCAGGCCTTCAAGGCCTGGGCCGCACGGGGCGACACGGGTGGGGCCACCGACAACAAGGCCATCATCGCCGAGACGGCGGCCCTTCGCGCCGAGCGGGCGAGGCTTCTGGGCTATGAAACCTTCGCCGATTTCAAGCTCGCCGACACCATGGCCAAGACGCCCGATAACGTTCAAAAGCTCCTGAACGACGTCTGGACGCCGGCCCGCGCCCGGGCGCAAGAAGAGCGCGACGATCTGCAGGCGCAGGCCCAGTCTCAAGGCGATAACATCGCCATCGAGCCCTGGGACTGGCGCTACTATGCCGATCAGGTTCGCATGGCCCGCCACAACCTCGACGAGGCGACGATCAAGCCGTACTTCCAGCTCGACCGCATCATCGACGCTGCCTTCG
>JALYFY010000197.1 GCA_030777385.1 Pseudomonadota bacterium
TGCGGGCATGCAGCGGGTTGAAGCCCATGCGGTACACGAGCTCCGCCGGGCGTTCGATGTTCCAGATGGCAAGATCGCAGCTTTTGCCAGGCTCGAGCGTGCCGACTTCGTCAAGGCGTCCGAGCGCGCGCGCGGCCTCGCGGGTGACGCCGGCGATGCACTCCTCGACCGTCAGGCGGAACAGGGTCGCGCCCATGTTCATGGTGAGGAGCAGCGAGGTCAGCGGCGAGGTGCCGGGATTGCAATCGGTCGCGAGCGCCATACGAGTGCCGTGGTGACGGAATGCCGCGATGGGCGGCGCCTGCGTTTCGCGCAGCATGTAGAAGGCGCCAGGCAGCAGCACCGCCACCGTGCCAGCTCTTGCCATGGCTGCGGCACCCTGCTCATCCGTGTATTCGAGATGATCCGCGGACAACGCGCCGTGGTCGGCGGCTAGCTTCGCGCCGTGCAGGTTGGAGAGTTGGTCAGCATGGAGCTTGACCTTCAGACCATGCACCTTGGCAGCCTCGAACACGCGTGCAGTCTGCTCGGGCGAGAAGGCGATGCCCTCGCAGAAAGCGTCAACCGCGTCGGCAAGGCCCTCGCGGGCAAGCGCCGGCAGCATCTCGCGGCAAATCTTATCGACGAAAGCGTCCTTGTCGCCATTCGCTTCCGGCGGCAGGGCGTGTGCGCCGAGGAACGTGGTGGTGACGGAAACAGGGCGCATGCCGGCCATGCGGCGCGCTGCGCGTAAGGATCGGGCCTCCGTCTCCAGATCGAGCCCGTAGCCGGACTTGATCTCGACGGTGGTGCAGCCCTCGGCGATGAGATGGTCGAGGCGGGGCAGGGCACTGGCGACGAGGCTGTCCTCGCTTGCTGCGCGGGTCGCCTTCACGGTGGAGACGATGCCGCCTCCGGCTCGGGCGATTTCCTCGTAGCTGGCGCCCTTCAGACGCAGCTCGAATTCGTGCGCCCGGTCGCCGCCGAATACCAGATGGGTATGGCAGTCGATCAGGCCCGGGGTGATCCAGCGCCCCTCGCAATCGATCCTCTCGCCTGCATCCCACCCGGTCGGAAGGCCTGAGGCAGGGCCAGCGAAGGCGATGCACCCGTCCTTGGCTGCAATGACGCCGTTCTCGACGATCCCGAGGTCGCCGCCGGCAAGGGTCGCGAGGCGGGCGTTGAACCAGACCCGGTCGAAGCGCATGTTCCTGCTCCGGTGAGTTCTCGATAATGTCTATACATAATCGCGAACAAGCGATATTGTCTAGACGTATTCGATGGGTTCTGATGGTCGAGCGCCGAAGTGGCTTTTTGGCGGCTGACGACGATCCGATGCTGACCATTGTTGCAGAAGTTCGTCGCGCTTGAAGGTGTCAGCGATGCGGAAGCTCATTCTCGATCACGCTCTCCTGCCCAGCGGTTGGATGCAGAATGTCGGGCTCGATATCGAAGGTGGTAGCGTCCTGGCCGTGCATGCGGATGCCTCTGCCGAAGGTCGCGAGCGTATCGTGGGCGTCGCCCTGCCGGGGCTGCCGAACCTGCACAGCCACACCTTCCAGCGCGGCATGGCGGGACTTGCCGAAACGCGCGGTCCGGAAGGGGACAGCTTCTGGACCTGGCGGCAGGTGATGTACCGCTTCCTCGGATCCCTCACGCCCGATGATGTGGAAGCCGTTGCGGCCTTTGCCATGATGGAGATGCTGGAGGGCGGGTTCACCGCGCTCGCCGAGTTTCACTACCTGCACCACGACACGGACGGCCGCCCCTACGCCGACATTGCGGAACTCAGCCATCGCATTGCAGCCGCGGCGAATGAGACCGGCATAGGGCTCACGCTTCTGCCGGTGTTCTACGCTCAGGGCGGCTTTGGCGGCGCGGCTCCTACGGAAGGGCAGCGGCGCTTCATCAACGATGTCGAAAGGTACTCTCGCCTTCTTGAAGGCGCGCGCAGGGCTGTGGCGGGTCTCGACGATGCGGTCGTCGGCATTGCGCCGCACAGCCTTCGTGCCGTCACGCCTGAGAGCCTGCGCGAGGTTGTGGGTCTTGCCGGGGAGGGGCCGGTCCACATCCACATCGCCGAGCAGGTGAAGGAGGTCGAGGACTGCATAGCATGGTCGGGCCAGCGTCCGGTGAATTGGCTGCTTGATCATGCACCGGTCGACCGGCAATGGTGCCTCATCCATGCAACACACCTCGACCTGCAGGAGACGAAAGGCATTGCTGCCAGCGGGGCGGTGGCCGGCTTGTGCCCCATCACTGAGGCGAATTTGGGCGACGGCATCTTCGAAGGGGTCGACTACCTCTCCGTCGGAGGACGTGTCGGTGTCGGGTCGGATTCGAATGTCGAGATCAGCGCGCCGGGAGAGCTCAAGCAGTTCGAGTACAGCCAGCGCCTGAAGCATCGCGCCCGCAACGTTCTGGCCGCTCGCGAAGGTCAATCGACGGGGTGCAGTCTCTACGACCAAGCGTTAAAGGGGGGAGCCCAGGCGCTGGGCCGTCGCGTCGGAGCGATCGAGGCAGGATACCGGGCCGACCTTGTCGTTCTCGATGCGAACCACCCGGACCTCGCTGCCATCAGGGGCGACCGTTGGATCGACTCTTATGTCTTTGTGACAGGAAAGTCCGCCATCGATCAGGTGATCGTTGCCGGAAGGACCGTGGTAAAGAACGGACGGCACGTGAACCGTGAGGCAGTGGGCGCTCGCTATGGACGTGCCCTGGCCCGTATCTTGAGTTGAGAGGCCTTTCGTCCGGCATGAAACATCTGCACCAGCGCATCCGCGACGATATCGAAGCCCGCATCATGTCGGGCGACTGGCCCCCAGGGCATCGCATTCCCTTTGAGCACGAGCTGATGGCCGAATACGGCTGCTCGCGCATGACCGTGAACAAGGTCTTGTCGACGCTGGCCGCCAATGGCCTCATCACCCGTCGTCGGCGCGCGGGCTCGGTGGTGGCGGAGCCCAGCACACAGCAGGCTGTGCTGGAGATCCAGGATTTCGCCCTCGAGGCCGCCCGCGCCGGCATCGTCTACCGCTTCAAGATCCTGCAGCGCTCCATCGAGCCGATCGACGCTGCCGCCGCCCAGCGCACAGGTCAGCCGGCTGGGACTAAGATGCTCTGCGTCTCCACCCTTCACCTGATGGACGAGGTGCCGGAAGCCTATGAGCAGCGGCTCATCAACCTAGCCACCGTGCCGGAGGCGAAGGACGAAACCTTTGCTGATGATCCCCCGGGCACGTGGCTGTTGCGGCGGGTGCCGTGGACGGATGCAGAGCACATCGTGCGGGCCGTCAACGCCGATAGCACCATGGCTAAGCGGCTTCACATCGAGACAGGAACGGCCTGCCTCGTCCTGGAGCGCCGCACATGGCAGGCGGGGGCTTTCGTAACTGAGGCGCGGATCACCTATCCTGGCGACAGGCACCGCCTTGTCGGACGTTTCTCGCCCGTGGCCTAAACTCAGCGCAGCTTTAAGATCTTTTCGAGCCGCTCGAGAGCGGCCAGGAACGGCTTGGCCTCGGGCCCGAGTTCGTCCACGATCCGGCGCTCGAACTCGACCGCTTTCGGCACGATTTCCCGATAGGCTTTTTGACCCGATGCCGTGAGAGTGAGGATTTCCTCGCGCCGGTCGGCCTCGCTCTCGCGGCGCTTGAGCCAGCGCCTTTCCTCCAGTGCACGCACGGCCCGGCTGACCTTGGTCTTATGCATGGACGAGTGCTGCCCGATCTCTTTGGCGCTTATCTCCTCGAACTGCCCCAGCGTCGCCAGAACCCGCCACTCGGGAATCGTCAGATCATGGTGCGGACCGTAGACGGAGCGGAAATCCTGCGACACTGCCGCGGCGATCCGGTTGAGCCGATAGGGCAGGAAGGTTTCAAGCTGGATTTTGGCCATGGCGTTGTTGGTTACAAAAAGGATAGTTACATTTGTGACCAACTTTGGAGGTCCGCCCTATGAATGTCCAGAATCCATCCCATACGGTTCAGGCTGCAGGCCGGCTGGAGAGCGCCATCCAGCCCGGCTACATGTCCGTCTTCGGCAATGGCTTCGAGACCGAGGCCTTGCCCGGTGCCCTGCCCATCGGCCGCAATTCCCCGCAGAAATGCGCTTATGGTCTCTATGCCGAGCAGCTATCCGGCTCGCCCTTTACCGCGCCGCGCACCACCAACGAGCGCTCCTGGCTCTACCGCATCCGCCCGACCGTGACCCATTGGGGCGAGTTCCAGAAAGCGGATATCGGCTTGTGGCGCACGGCTCCCGCCGTGGAGGTCGAGGTGCCGATCGCGCCCATGCGCTGGGATCCGATCCCGATTCCGGAGGAAAAGCTCTCCTTCCTGGAGGGCATCCGCACCATTACGACAGCAGGCGATGCTGGAACCCAGGCCGGCATGGGCTCACACGTCTATCTCGTCACCCGCTCGATGGTGGACGAATACTTCTATAATGCCGATGGCGAGCTGCTGTTCGTGCCTCAGGAGGGCTCCTTACGCCTGTGGACCGAGTTCGGCATCATCGACATCGCGCCAGGCGAGATTGCGGTCATCCCCCGCGGCGTGAAGATCCGGGTCGAGCTGCCGGGCGGGCCGGCGCGCGGCTACCTGTGCGAGAACTATGGCGGCGCCCTCACCCTGCCGGAGCGTGGGCCTATCGGGGCCAACTGCATGGCCAATCCGCGCGACTTCCTCACGCCTGTGGCCGCCTATGAGGACAAGGATGTCCCGTCCAAGATGTATGTGAAGTGGGGCGGCTCGCTCTGGGTGGCCGACATGGACCATTCGCCGCTCGATGTGGTGGCCTGGCACGGCAATTACGCACCCTACAAGTACGACCTGCGCCGCTACTCGCCGGTGGGACCAGTATTGTACGATCACGCCGACCCATCGATCTTCACGGTGCTGACCTCGCCCTCCGAGACGCCGGGGACGGCCAACATCGACTTCGTGCTTTTCTCGGACCGTTGGCTGGTGGCGGAAAACACCTTCCGGCCGCCCTGGTACCATATGAACGTGATGAGCGAGTTCATGGGCTTGGTCCATGGCCAGTACGATGCCAAGACCGGTGGAGGCTTCGTGCCGGGCGGGATGTCGCTGCACAACACCATGCTGCCGCATGGGCCGGACATGGATGCCTTCGAGAAGGCGAGCAATGCGGAACTCAAACCCCACAAGCTGGAAGGCACGATGGCGTTTATGTTCGAGACGCGCTTCCCCCAGAGGGTGACAGCTTTCGCCGCCAGCACGGACGCACGGCAGAAGGACTATGCTTCCTACGGCCATAAGCTCAAGAAGCACTTCAACCCGAACCAGCGGTAATGGAAAGGGCCTGCTTCCGATGGGCGGGAGTAGGCCCTTTTTGTAGCTGCAATCTTACGCTAGGGCGGCGCGCAGATCCTCGATTAGGTCGTCCGCATCCTCAATGCCGACCGATAGGCGCACGAGCCCGTCGTCGATGCCGAGTTCAGCCCTGACCTCCGGCGGCACGGAGGCGTGGGTCATGATCGCCGGGTGCTCGATGAGGCTTTCCACGCCCCCTAAGCTCTCGGCCAGCGTGAAGAGCTGGCAACGCTCCAGGAACCGTGTCGCGCCCTCAAGCCCTCCACCGATACGCGCCGTGACGATGCCACCGAAACCCCGCATCTGCCGCTTGGCCAATTCGTGCTGGGGATGCGAGGCGAGACCCGGATAGATCACACCATCCACGGCCGGATGAGCCTCCAGGAACTTGGCGATTTTCAAGGCCGATGTGCAGTGCCGCTCCATGCGCAGCGAAAGGGTCTTCAGGCCGCGCAAGGCCAGGAAGCTGTCGAAGGGGCCGGATACCGAACCGACAGCGTTCTGCAGGAACGCGATCTTCTCGCGGATCTCCTGGTTCTGGCCCACGATCACCACGCCGCCGACCATATCGGAGTGGCCGTTGAGATACTTGGTCGTCGAATGCACTACGATGTCGAAGCCGAATTCCAGCGGACGCTGCACCCAGGGGCTTGCGAAGGTGTTGTCGGCCACGAGCCACGTGCCATGCCCGCGGGTTGCAGCCGCAATGGCTTCAAGGTCGGCGAGCTTCAGCAGCGGATTGGTGGGGGTCTCGACCCAGACGAGCTTGGTGTTGGGCCGCAGGGCCGCTTTGACGGCATCGGCGTCACCCAGATCCACATAGGTGATGTCGAGCCCGGCGGATTGCCTGCGCACCCGCTCGAAAAGACGGCGGGTGCCGCCGTAGAGATCGTCCGAGGCGACGATGTGCGAGCCATGCTCCAGCATGTCGAGCACAGTCGCGCTCGCCGCAAGGCCTGATGAGAAGGCAAAAGCCACCGAGCCGCCTTCGAGATCTGCGATGCAGCGCTCGAAAGCCATGCGGGTGGGGTTCTGGGAGCGGGCGTATTCGAAGCCCTTGTGAATGCCGGGACTTTCCTGCGCGAAGGTCGAGGTGGCGTAAATCGGCATCATCACCGCGCCTGTGGTGGGATCCGGCGACTGCCCTGCATGGATGCAGCGGGTGGAGAAGGCGAGTTGGTTGCGGACGGTCATTGGGCTTGGATCCGGAAGAAGTTGATGAGGTCTATGCGGGTGGCAAGGCCAACAAAGGTATCGCCATCCATGATCACCGGCACGAGGCCGGACGCGAAGAGGGGCAGAAGGTCAGCCACCGGTGCATCGGCAGAGATGGTCTGAAGCCGCGTCACCATCACGTCCCGTACTGCCTTGTTGAAGACGCTTTGAGGCGCGCTCTCATTGGCGACAAGGGCATCGAGGATGTCGCTCTCGTCGATAAGGCCGACCACGCGGCCGTCTTCTATCACCGGCAATTGCGAGATGTCAGAGGAACGCATGCGGGCAAATGCAGAACGCAGGGTCTCGTTGGGCGACACGAAGATGGTGGCTCCCTCGCCGAAGGGGTTGATCACCACATCCCGGGCAGTGCCGGTGATCTTGCGGTCGAGCCAGCCCTCCTGTGCGATAAAGGCATCGTTGAACACCTTCGACAGGTACTTGGCGCCCGTATCGCAGACGAGGGTTACGACCCGCTTGGGCTCCGTCTGCTCGCGGCAATAGCGCAAAGCGGCCGCCAGCAGGGTGCCGGACGAGGAGCCAGCCAAAATGCCTTCCTTGCGCAGGAGTTCGCGCGCAGTGGAGAAGCTCTCCTTGTCGCCGATGGAATAAGCCTTCTTCACCAGCGATAGATCGCAGTTCGGCGGGACGAAATCCTCGCCAATGCCCTCGACCGCCCAGGAGCCCGCCTCCGTCATCTGGCCTGTCTCGACGAGGGGCGCGAGGATCGATCCTGCCGGATCGGCGAGAATCATTGCGGTCTTAGGTGAGGCCTTCTGGAGATAGCGCCCGATGCCGGTCAGGGTTCCGCCCGAGCCGACGCCAACCACGACGGCGTCCATGTCGCCGTTCATCTGATCGAGGATCTCGGGGCCGGTGCTCGCCTCATGGGCTGCTGGATTTGCAGGGTTTTCGAACTGGTTGATGTAGACGGAGCCAGGCGTCTTGCGGGTGATCGCAAGAGCAAGGTCCTGGTAGTAGTCGGGATGCCCCTTGCCCACATCGGACCGGGTGATAACGACCTCTGCGCCAAGAGCCTTTGCATGCAGAACCTTCTCGCGGGACATCTTATCCGGCACCACAAGGAGGGTGCGATAGCCCTTGCTGGCGCCGACGAGCGCCAATCCGACACCTGTATTGCCCGCAGTGGCCTCAATGATGGTGCCGCCGGCTTTAAGGCTTCCATTCGCCTCAGCCGCCTCGATCATGGCGCGGGCAGGGCGGTCCTTGATTGACCCGCTTGGGTTTGCACTCTCAAGCTTCAGGAACAGTCTACAGGGGCCGGTATCCAGACCCGTCACCTCTACCAGAGGCGTTCGTCCGATCAGGTCCAAGGCTCCGCGCGCAGTCATTTAACGATATCCTTATGTAAAAATACAGAATATGTGCTTCAGAAGCCGTGGAACACGAGATGCATACAGATCGTAGCGTGAATTGTCACGTTCAAGTCGCGGCACTAACTCCTTCTATTGCTGAGCGGTCACAAATGATACGTCGGCTGACTCGGTTGAGTTGCCCTCCCGGCCGCCGGAGATCAGCTGTAGGTTGGGTCTCTTACTCGGCGCAAAAATTCCTGCGCTATGAAAAACAAAGAGCCCCGGCTTTTGGCCGGGGCTCTGTCGCTTGTCGGATGGTCAAGGCGTTAGATGATGAAGAAGTCCTTGTGGGTCAGCGAAAGGTTCTTCGACAGCTGGGCGAACTCCACCGCAGCGCCCCGGCCGGAGC
>JALYFY010000198.1 GCA_030777385.1 Pseudomonadota bacterium
AACGCCGGCACCCCCACCTCCCGCTCCTCGCCACAGGAACTGGACCAGCGGAACGCCGGCACCCCCACCTCCCGCTCCTCGCCACAGGGGGAGGAGGGCTTGCGTCGCGCCTTGTGGTCACGATTGACGCAAAAGGAGAGCAGGTCTGGGACAAGCCCAAGGCCTATAGGGGATGAGATTTCCCGCGCTAACCTTGTCACTCGATCCCAGGCTCCGCTGTGCTCCCTGCGGGATAACAACGGCAAAATGGCGAGGCGAAACAAAAACGCCCGGCACAAGCCGGGCGTGGTGTCATCCGATCGGATGCAGCGCAATTCTTGGGACCGCGATGGTTAAGCGGGCTCTTTTGCCGGCGGGGCCTCGCTCATCGCCTCGCCCGGCTCCTCGCGCCTCGGGAGCCTGCTGCCGCTCACCCAGCGCACGATGTCCAGCATCACGACGGAGAGGGCCTCATCGAGGGCGCGGGTTGCATTGGGGGCGTCGACTGCGGTGGCGGGAACGCTCGTTCTGAAAATCCGGCCGTTCACGATGCGGCCGTTCTGGTCGCTCACGATCTTGACCGAGATCTCGACCACGGCCTCGTTTCTCGGGGTCGCGATCTCGAACCGGCGCAGCTCGGACACGAGCTGAACGTCGGCCACCGCCCCGCTGCTCGGGCGGGAGACCCCCCGCAGCTGCGAGGCGTTCTCGAAGGTGTTGATGAGGCGGGTCTGGATCAGGCGCGGCAGGTTGTCGGCCCACTGCGCACCCCCGATGAACGACACGGAGCCGCTGGCATCCTTCACGAGGATCTGCTGCGTCGAGAGGGTCTGCAGGGCCGCAGGCTCCGCTACCAGCACCTGAACGCCGGCAGCGCCCCTGATCCGCGCGGTCGGCGCCGACAGATCGAAGGTGGCCGGGGCGGATCCTGACGAGCAGGCGCCCGTCAGGGCAGCCAGAACCAGCACCGGCGCAAAACGCCGGAGCAGCCAGGCTCGATCGGTTGGGGGGTTCGACACGGAGGATCCACGCATACTGGTTACTTAACGGCGTCCATTGTACTCGGGGAGATTGGAACGGCCACCGAAAAGAAACTGCTGTGGATTACGTTCAATACTCCGCACGGCGCGGCTGATGTCGTTCAAGGTCCGGCGGCCTTCAACGGCCAAAGACTCATACTCCCGCAGGCCCGAATCCGTGAAGCGACCGACGCCGGACAGGACGCCCTGGATTCCCGCCGTGCGCTGATTCAGGTCCTCGGCAAGCTCCCGCACGGAGACGGCGGCGGCCCGGATTTCGTCGAAGGCGCCCTTTCCGGACTCGCCTGAGGCCGAGCCGAGGAACTTCTCGGCGCCTGCCAGAACCCTGTCGATCTGGTCGGCGGACTTGTTGAGCTTCTCGGTGATCGAGCGCGCTTCCAGGATCGCCTTGTCCACGTCAGGGCTGCGGCGGGCCAGGGTCTGGGTGAAGGTGTCCACGCTGTCCACCGTGCGACCGAGCTTGGCCGGGTCGATGGCGCGTGTGATATTGGCGAACTCGGTCAGGGCCACATCGAGCTTCGGCGCGCTGTCGTTGAGGCGGGCGATGAGGCTTGCGGCATCGCGCAGCGCATTGTCGATGGCCTGCCGGTTCTCGCCGAGGGCACGGGTGAAGTTGTCGGTATTCTCCACGATGCGGGACACGCGCTGGCTGTCGATGGACTGCGCCACCTGATCGACCTTGTCGACGGTGCGGCCGATCTTGGCCGGGTCCACCGCCTTGGCGATGTTGGAGATGTCGCTGATGGCCGTATCGAGCTTGGGCGCCGCGTCGTTGAGGCGGGCGGTCAGGCTTTCCGCATTGCGCAGGGTGTTGTTGATGGCCTGCCGGCTCTCGCCGAGCGCCAGGGTGAAGTTGTCGACGTTCTCGACGATGCGTGACACGCGCTGGGGCTCGACGGCCCGGACCACGGCATCGACATTTGTCGTCAGCGTCTCGAGCTTCTCGGCCAGGGGGCCGACCTTCTCGGCCGCCTGCCCCACCTGGGCCAGGAAGCGGTCGATGCCTTCCGAATTCTCGCCAAGAGCCTGGGAGAAGCGCTCCACGTTCTGGATCGTGCGGCTGATGGAGCCCTCGTTGTCGGTCACGACGCGGCCGACCCGCTCCAGCACGTCGTCGGCCCGACGGGCGATGTTGCGGGCCGTCTCGATGAGGTCCTGGAAATCGGAGCGGTCGGCGAAGATCGTCGGCATGGGCTGGCCGGGGCCTGCCGCCAGCGGAGGAGCGCCCGGCTCGCCGCCGGAGAGGCCGATATTGGCAACCCCGGTTAAGCCCTGGTACTCCAAGCGGGCGCGGGTGTCGGAGCGGATCGGCGTATTGCCGTCGACCTGCACGATGCCGACGACCCGGCGCGGGTCTTCGGGCAGAAGGCTGATCTCGGTCACCTCGCCGACTCTCAGGCCGTTGAAGGACACGCTCGATCCTTGGGACAAACCTGCGACGGACCCGGAGAACACGATGCGGATGCTCTGGCGAGCCTGCCCGCGCTCACCACCGGAGAACCAGTAGACGAACCCAAAGGCGGCCGCGATCACCGCCAGGGTGAAGAGGCCGATCAAGGCGTAGTTTGCACGCGTTTCCATCGTTACCCTTACGCGCCGCCGGCCATGACCGCGCGTGCCCGTTTCCCGTGAAAATAAGAGCGGAGCCATGGGTGATCTGATGCCAGCATCGCCTCGATGGGACCCTCCGCGAGAATCTTGCCCTCGCCCAAAGCCGCTATCCGGTCACAGACCGAGTAAAGGCTATCTAGGTCATGGGTTACCATGAATACAGTGAGGCCTAAAGTCCTCTGCAGTGTCGCAATGAGTTCGTCGAACTCGCCGGCGCCGATCGGGTCGAGGCCGGAGGTCGGCTCGTCGAGGAAGACGATTTCAGGATCGAGCGCCAGCGCCCGCGCCAGGGCGGCGCGCTTGATCATGCCGCCAGAGAGCTCGGAGGGAAGCTTGTCGGCCGCATCCGGGTTCAGGCCCACCATCTCGATCTTGAGCATGGCCAGCTCGTCGAGCAGGCGGTCCGAGAGGCCAAGGTATTCCCGCATGGGAACCTGGATGTTCTGCTTCACCGTCAAAGCGGAGAACAGCGCACCCTGCTGAAACAGCACGCCCCAGCGGCGCTCCAGGAGGCGGCGCTCGGCCACCGACAGGTCGTCGAGGTTCTGGCCCAGCACCTCGATGGTGCCGGCCCTCTTGTGGACGAGCCCCAGGATGGCGCGGGTCAGGACGGACTTGCCCTGGCCCGAACCGCCGACGAAGCCGAGGATCTCGCCGCGATAAACGTCGAGGTCGAGCCCTTTCAGGATCGTTCGGTCTCCGAAGCCGACCTCGACGCCGCGCGCACGGATGATCGTGTCGCGGTTCGAGTTAGGGTTGGGATGGTGCCTGTCGAGCATCGTTTTTAGAACCTGATGGCCGCAAAGAACATGGCGAAGAGGCCGTCGAGCACGATGACCATGAAGATCGCCTTCACCACCGAGGAGGTCACGTGACGGCCAAGCGACTCGGCGGAGCCTTGCACGGCCAGGCCTTCCAGGGTGGCGATGATCCCGATGATCAGCGCCATGAAGGGCGCCTTGATGAGACCCACCAGGAAGGTGTTGAGGCTGACCGCAGCCCTCAGCCGGGTCAGGAAGACGTCCGGGCTGATGTCGCCATAGATCCAGGTGGTCACCCCGCCCCCGACCAGCGCCGCGATGGAGGCGATGAAGGTCAGCAGCGGAAGACCGATCACCAGCGCCATGATGCGCGGGACGATCAGGACCTCCATGGGATCGAGCCCCATGACCCGCAGGGCGTCGATCTCCTCCCGCATCTTCATGGAGCCGATCTCGGCCGTGAAGGCCGAGCCGGAGCGGCCTGCGACCATGATGGAGGTCAGCAGAACGCCGAGCTCGCGCAGGACCAGGATGCCGATCAGGTCGATCACGAACGGCGTCGCACCGAACTTGACCAGCTGAAAGATGCCCTGCTGCGAGACGATGCAACCTACGAGGAACGAGATCAGGACGATGATCGGAACGCCCTTATAGGCGATCTGCTCCAGCTGGTTGATCACCGCCGTGCCCCGGAACCGCCGGGGATGCACGACCACCCGAACAAGGGCGGAGATGAGCTCGCCCAGGAAGCCGACGCCGCCGACCATGTCCTTGCCGGCGCCCGCAACGCTCTGGCCCACGTCGACCAGGAAGTCGACGAAGCGGGAGTGCCGGGGCTTGAGCTGCTTTTCGAAATCGCGATAGGCGGCTTCGCCCAAGAGGATCCGCTGTTCGTCGGTGGCATTGACCAGATCGGCGGAACCTCTGGTGCCCAGCTCATGCCGGGTGCGGTCGAGAATCCAGGCCCCGAGGGTGTCGAGCCGCTCCACCCCGGCGAGATCGATGACGGCCGAACGCCGGTCGGCCTCGGCGGCGATCTCGCCGGCCAGGCTCTCGACCTTCCGGGCATGCTGGGCCGTCCAGTGGCCCGCGAGCCTCGCGGTCACCTTATCCCCAGAATGCTCGATTTCAGCTTGCGGCTCTTGAGCCAAGGTGCTCTGCGCCACGATCATCCTTCCGGCGTTGATTCCGCTTGGTGATAGCGTGTCACTGCGCCACAAGTCGAGACGTCATTAACCGAGAAGTTTAAGAGAATGCGCGAGCTCACCGTTTCTGTCGATCGTTTTCCCATTGCGGGCAAGTTCACCATCGCCCGGGGCTCCCGCACCGAGGCCGTCGTGGTCACGGCCACGATCACGGAGGATGGAGCCACCGGCCACGGGGAATGCGTGCCCTATCCCCGCTACGGCGAGACGGTCGAGGGCGTGGCGGCGGCGATCGAAGCCGTGCGGCCGCGGATCGAGGAGGGGCTGACCCGCGAGGCCCTTCAGGACCTCATGCCCGCAGGCGCGGCCCGGAACGCGGTCGACTGCGCTCTCTGGGATCTCGATGCCAAGCGCTCAGGGATCCGCGCCCACCTGACCGCCGGCCTGAACCGCTGGCCGCCCGTGACCACCGCCTACACGATCAGCCTCGGCAGCCCGGACGAGATGGCCGAGGCCGCCGCCAAGGCAGCGAGCCGGCCGATCCTCAAGGTGAAGTTCGGCGCCCCCGACGGCGATATGGAGCGTATCAGGGCGGTTCGCCGGGCAGCCCCGCAGGCGACCCTGATTGCCGATGCCAACGAGGGCTGGACCGAGGAGAACCTGGAACGGCACCTCGCCGCCTGCGCAGATGAAGGCTATGCCCTGGTGGAGCAGCCCCTGCCCGCGAAGGCCGACGGCTTCTTGGGCCGCATCCCGCACCCCATTCCGATCCTTGCAGATGAAAGCGTGCACGACCGGG
This sequence comes from Pseudomonadota bacterium, assembly GCA_030777385.1. GTDB lineage: Bacteria > Pseudomonadota > Alphaproteobacteria > Rhizobiales > Beijerinckiaceae > Microvirga. Next base: position 5,336 of record JALYFY010000198.1, read on the forward strand.
CAAGCCTCGACCGGCTGGTGGGTCTCTACGAGGTGGTCAACATCAAGCTCGACAAGACAGGCGGGCTGACGGAGGCTCTGGCGCTCGCAGATGCCGCCGAGGCGAAGGGCTTCTCGCTCATGATCGGCTGCATGGTCGGCACCTCGCTTGCCATGGCGCCTGCCCTGGTGCTCGCGCCCCGTGCCCGCTTCGTGGATCTCGACGGCCCGCTTCTGCTCGCCAGGGACCGGGAACCCGGCCTCAGGTACGAGGGCAGCATCGTCTATCCGCCCGAACCCGCTCTCTGGGGCTGAGCCTTCACCAGGCGGACTGCGACCAGCGTCAGGATGAACCCGATGGCCCCCAGGGGAGCCATGGCGGCAAAAACGAGCGCGCCCGCCTCATTGTAGATCATGCCGCTGAGAACCGTTGAAATGGCCGTCGTCAGGGCAGCCAGGGATCCGTAGATTCCCTGCGCCCGCCCGCGGGCCTGCATCGGGGCGAGCGCCGTTAGGGCCGCCATGGTGCCGATATGGGTCGCGGCAAAGGACAGGCTGTGCATGGTCTGAAGGACGAAGGTGAGTTCCGCTCCCGGCTGGAGCGAGAAGATCGTGAACCGGACCGCCGCCGCAGCCGACCCGATGAGGATCAGGCCCAGTCCCGAGGTGCGGCCGACAGCCCGTCCGAGATAAATGAAGACCAGGATCTCGGCGATCACGCCGGCGGCCCAGAAATAGCCGATGACCTCATCGGAAAAGCCGATGGAGCGCCAATAGATGCTCGCAAAAGCGTTGAGCGCCCCATGGCTGCCCTGCGTGACCGCACCGGCAATCAGCACCAGCCAGAGAACCCCCGACAGCTTCGGGGACGCCGCAGGCTCCGAGGCATCGGTATCGGAAGCGGGCTCCGGCACCTCATGGGGGACGGCCGCGAGGGTCGCGCTGATCCCGAGGATCGGGATCAGCGTCAGGGCCACGATCACGACGTCCGGCCCGAAGGCTCCGACCAGATAGCCGCCCGCGATGTTGGCCAGGAAGAATGCCACGGAGCCGGCGCCCCTGATCCGGCCGTAATTCAGTCCCGGATGGCCCTGGACCGCGTTGGTCGAGACGAGATCGTTGGCGGGGATGACACAGGCCTGAGCAATGGCGACAAGGGCGACCAGGGCAATGATCGCAACGCTGTTGTCGGTGAGCATGAACAGGGGAAAGCCGATCAGCTGCCCCAGATGGCTGCCCAGGAGCAGCCGCCTTGCACCGAAGGAGCGGTCGGCGAGGCTCAGGAGCGGCGCAGTGGCCAGGATCCGGACCATGATGGGAATCGCAACGACGAGCCCGATGAGAGTCGGGGACAGGCTCTTGCTCTGCAGCCACAGGGGGAAGAACGGCAGGTAGATGCCATGGCTTGTGAAGCTGGCGGCATGCAATGCGCCCAGGCGGAGTTCGAGAGCTTTGAGCGGGTGCATCACGGAGAGGATCTTCTGGAAACTGCAAAACAGGGGCGGAAAGAGCAAGAACGCAGTGCAAGACTTCCCCTAACGGCATCAAAGGGGTTGAGCTAGCATGCGCTTTGCACACATCTGTTGAGGAGGAATCATACCCCGGCAGAGTTGGACTGCGTTACCATGCCCGATGAAGACAACAACGTCACGTTCGGCGATCTGGATTTCGACACCATCGAAGCTGCCGTCATGGAAACCGCCCGCGGACGCTGGTTCCTGAAGGAGTATGCCCGGCGCAACCGCAATGCGGACACGCAGCTCGTCCTGGAAGCCGTCGGCCGCCTCAAGGAGCCGGCAAGCGCTGGAAATGGCGCCGACCAGCTGAGAGCGGAATTGCAGGAGATGGCCTCCGCCATCCGCCGCACGAAGGAAGACGTCCGCTCCCTGCCGGCGATCGACGCCGACGATCCGTTGAACGGCTTGTCGGATGCGGAGTTCGAGGCTGCCGCCCAGCAGCGCATCAGACGCATGGTCCAGACGCTGCATTACCTGGAAGGCCGCATCCACAGCCTCTTGCGGCAGTGCGAGACAGGGGCGGACGCCTCATCCGGGCAGGCCCGTTTCGAGGATGAAGCGTCCGCCGGCGCCCATCCGCATCCCGCCTTCCTCATGTAGGCGGAATAGGACTATCCATTATCGTTCGGCGTGAGCCTTCTCGATGTTCGAGAAGAACTGCCTGGCGCTCTCACGCCAGGTAAACGTTTCGCCGTAGGCCCGGCACCTGTCCCTTGAGATGGCAAGCGCCGCAAGCGCGGCCTCGCGCAGATCCTCGCCCAGGACACCGCAGCCCGAGGAGCCTACCACGTCCGCAGGCCCGGTGACCGGAAAGGCCGCAATCGGCAGGCCTGACGCCAGCGCCTCGATGAGGACGATCCCGAAGGTATCGGTGAGGCTTGGAAAGACGAACACGTCCGAGGACGCGTAAACCCGCGCCAGCTCCTCTCCTACGAGCGTACCGAGGAACCGGGCGTCCGGGTATTTTCCTTCAAGCTCCGCACGCGCAGGACCGTCGCCCACGACCACCTTCACGCCGGGAAGATCGAGGCTCAAGAACGCCTCCAGGTTCTTCTCCACGGCCACACGCCCCACATAGAGGAAGACCGGCGCGGCCACATCCAGGATGCGCTCGCTGCGAGGCCGGAAGAGCGTGGTGTCCACGCCCCGGGTCCAGCGCACGATGTTCCTGAAGCCACGGCCGATGAGCTCCCGCTCGAGCGACGGCGTGCTGACCATCATGGCGCGGGCGCCGCGATGAAACCGCCGCAGGGCAC
>JALYFY010000199.1 GCA_030777385.1 Pseudomonadota bacterium
GTCATCACCGGCCTGTCCCTGCTGCTGTTCTTCGTGGCCATCGATCTCGACCGGGGCTTCTGGACCATCACGCTTGCACACACCACGCTCACCATGTGCTTCGTGACCGTGGTGGTTCAGTCGCGCCTCATGACCTTCGACCGCTCGCTGGAAGAGGCCGCCATGGATCTCGGCGCGCCGCCGCTACGCACCTTCTTTGCCGTCACATTGCCGCTGATTGCGCCATCCATCATGGCAGGATTCCTGCTGGCCTTCACCCTGTCCCTGGACGATCTCGTGATCGCCAGCTTCAACACGGGTCCCGGCGCCACGACCCTGCCGATCCGGATCTACAGCCAGGTGCGGCTCGGGCTCTCGCCGGAGGTCAATGCAGCCTCGGCCCTCCTGATCGGCATCGTGACGCTCGGCGTCATCTCGGCCACCCTGCTGAGCAAGCGCTCAGTTATGCGGTCCCGCCGCAACGCTCACTGAGCGACGGCTTGAGGTCGTTGCTCGTTTGCAGGTAAGCGATCCGGCAGGAGAGGCTTGGCGGCTCCGGAGCGTTCGATCAGGGAACGGATCTGGGGGCTCACCGCCACGCTGTCCCAATCGCCTGTCACGTCGAACACGAGGGCAGGCGATTGACCGCCCGGTGAGTTCGCTGCCGAGACATCGGCCTTGATACTGAGAGTGCGATCGACCAGCAGGACTTTTCCGTGAAGATCCGCTTTGACGTCGGGGCCTCTGAGCTGGCCTTCGGTGATCTCCCCAATGCCGTTCTTCATGACGACCTGCGCCTGCGCTTCATTGAACGGCGTGCGGCCGCCTTTCCAGTTCAGGGACGCAAGAAGCGGGCGTTTCTCCACGCGGCGCAGGGCGTCATCCAGCGCGATACCCACGAGTTCGCCGTCCGTCACCGCGATGGAGGAGCGGCCTTGTGCCTGCCTGATGACGTCTGCAGGGTTCTTGCCTAGGCCGTCGAAGCTGAACTGCCCCTGGGCGCGGCCGGTGATCCAGCGCGGCTCGCCGACAGATGCCAGGAAGGGAGCGATCTTCACGCCGCCGAAGCTGCCCTGGCTCTTGAACTCGACCATGCCGTTCTGGGCGGCCAGAGACAGACGACCCTTCAGGGTGCCGTCATGGAAACCGGCACGTCCGATAGAGGCCTCAATCCGGCCGGGCTGGACGAGGACACTCGCTGCCATGTCGTCGAGGCTGAGGCGGCCCACATGGGCTGTCGATGCTGACAGGCGAAGGTCGAGATCCGCTCCGGTGGCACCTGCCAGATCGATGGTCTCTTCGCTCCAGGCGCCGGAGGAGGTCCGAGCCTGGGAGAAGGGGGCAAATAGATCGGACAGGTTGAGCGTGTCGGCCGCGAGCGTACCGGTGATCACCGGCCGGTCGAGATCGAAGCGGAGCCCCATGGTCCCCTCGAGCTTGTCCGATCCCACCACCACCGAAACAGCCGGCCAGGACAGGCGGCGTTGGTCCATGGAGAATTCGCCGCTGACGGAAACGGCCTGGAGCAGGGAACCGAAAGGCAGATCCATTCCGCTCCACCGGGTGAAGTCACGCAGGGAGCTCGCCTTGATCGTGCTCTCCCCGGTTACCCGCGGACCATCCCCAAACTGCGCCTCGCCTTGGGCGCTCAAGCGCGCGGAGGGGGCCGAGAGGGTCAGGGAGAATGGGCTGATGCGGTTCGATGCAAGGAGATCTGGGAAGACGGATGCCTCTTCCAGCGTGACCGTCTCGTCCCGCCACAGGGCATTTCCCTCTGCGGTCAGAGGCTCAGCCGCATCGGCCCAGCGCAGGATGACGTTGATCTGATCGAGGTTCGCATCCTTCATATCGGTCCAGCGCACCGAAGACTTGGTCACCACGAGGCGGCGGGCATAGCGGTCTTCCGACCGGTTCTTGAAGATCTCGGCCCAGTTGAAGGTTTGAAGCGCTTGGAACGATCCGGTGATGCTCGTCCCGGTCAGGTCGAAGTCCGACAGCTCGATTCGCCCGAGAAGCAGCGGCAGGAGACGAAGCTCGCCACGAAGGGTGCCGCCCTCGGCCGTAAGTGCCTGATCGGGGAAGCGAAGCGTGACGTTTTCGAACTTCACCCGGGGGATCGGCAGGACGGCGAAGGTGCTGCGGCCCTTGACCGTGAGATCCACGCCGTAGCGGTCCTTTGCATGCTGCGTCAGCTCACTGGACAAACCGCCTCCCGGCAGTGTCCAGGGGGACGCGGCCGTTCCGAGAACGGCAAGCGATATCAACGCAATGAGGAGGACGATGCGGCGGGACATGAGATAATGTTGTAAACCTTAGGTCCTGCATCGCAAGCGGGCGTGAGGGGACATCCCTCGGGCAAGACCGAAAACATGAATCGTTCCCATATATCCATACGAAGGGATTGTCTAAATTGAGGCCAGGTTGCAGGGTGGCCGCCACGCGAATGGAGACGCTTCAAGCGGGCAGGAATCTGCTCATAAGGAGAGGATTTGATGGATAAGGTTTACAGCGATGCGCGCGCAGCGCTGGCTGGTGCCGTCAAGGACGGCATGACGATCATGGCCGGGGGCTTCGGCCTATGCGGCATTCCGGAGACGCTGATCGAGGCCATTCGTGATTCGGGGGCGAAGGACCTGACCTTCATCTCCAACAACGCGGGCGTGGACGGCGTCGGTCTCGGCCGCCTGCTGGAAACCCGCCAGATCCGCAAGATGATCTCCTCCTACGTGGGCGAGAACAAGCTGTTTGCCCAGCAGTACCTCTCCGGCGAGCTTGAGCTTGAGTTCAACCCGCAAGGGACGCTGGCCGAGCGGATCCGCGCCGGCGGCGCCGGCATTCCGGCCTTCTATACCAAGACGGGTGTGGGCACCCTCATTGCCGAGGGAAAGGAAGTGCGCGAGTTCAATGGCGAGAAATACGTCATGGAGACAGGCCTCTTCGCCGACATCTCGGTGGTCCATGCCTGGAAGGGCGACACGGAAGGCAACCTCGTCTACCGCAAGACCGCGCGCAACTTTAACCCCATGATGGCCACCGCCTCGCGCCTGACCATCGCCGAGGTCGAGCATCTGGTGCCGGCGGGCGAGATCGATCCGGACTGCATCCACACCCCGGGCATCTTCGTGAAGCGCATGGTGCATGTGCCGAACCCGGTCAAACACATCGAGCAACGCACGACCCGCAAGCGCGCTGAAGCCGCAGTGCCCGCGGGCGCAGGGGAGGAAGTCTGATGGCCTGGACCCGTGAACAGATGGCCGCCCGCGCGGCCAAGGAGCTGCGCGACGGCTTCTACGTGAACCTCGGCATCGGCATTCCGACGCTGGTGTCGAACTTCATCCCCAAGGGCATGCGCGTGCAGCTCCAGTCGGAGAACGGCATGCTCGGCATGGGACCTTTCCCGTATGAGGGCGAGGAGGATGCGGACCTGATCAATGCCGGCAAGCAGACGATCACCGAGCTGCCGACCACGAGCTACTTCTCCAGCTCGGACTCCTTCGGCATGATCCGCGGCGGCCATATCGACCTGTCGATCCTGGGCGCCATGCAGGTGGCACAGAACGGGGACCTCGCCAACTGGATGATCCCCGGCAAGATGGTGAAGGGCATGGGCGGCGCCATGGACCTGGTGGCGGGCGTCAAGCGCGTCGTCGTGGTCATGGAGCATGTGGCGAAAGCCAAGGACGGGTCGGAAGATCCGAAGCTCCTGCCCGAATGCAACCTGCCGCTCACGGGCGCTGGCGTGGTCGACCTGGTGATCACCGATCTGGGCGTCTTTAGCATCGACAAGAAGGGCGGCTCCGGCATGACCCTGATCGAGCTGGCCGATGGCGTGACCGTCGACGAGATCAAGGCCAAGACGGCTGCGGAATTCCGCGTTGCTCTGGACGGCAAGCAGTCCGACGCCGCATAAGCAAGGCGCTGTGTCGTCCCCAGCGGTCCGCCGGACCGGGAAGGGGATCCATAGCGCAAGAGCATGCGAGTGGATTCCCTTCCCTTCCGCTGACGCTCCGGCCGGGAATGACACTGGAACGGAAAGCGGCCTGCATAGGCCGCTTTTTTATTGGGTGGTAATGTCTGGCGTTCTGGGCCGGGCCTCGGCGCTGCGCACCAGCTGGATCACGGGAATGAGCCCGACCAGCACGATGACGAGCGCTGCGAGCGATCCATCCTCGAACCGGCCCCGCGACGCGTAGGTGTAGACGAGGGTCGAGAGCGTTTCCGTGTTGAGGGGCCGCAGCAGCAGGGTTGCCGGCAGTTCCTTGATGCAGTCCACGAAGATCAGCAGGGCCGCGCTGGCAAGCGCCGGCCGCATAAGGGGAAGCTGGATCTTCCAGACCATCTCCCGCTGGGAGGATCCCAAAGTGCGGGCTGCATCCTCCAGGCTCGGCGACACCCGGTCGAGTCCCGCCGACAGGGAGCCCGTCGCGATCGACAGGAAGCGGATCACGTAAGCGATGATGATGCCGCCGGCCGCTCCCATCAGGACGAGGCCGATGCGCTCGCCGGTTGTCGTCCGCCAGAGGGTGCCGATCAGGTTGTCGATCCCGACCAGGGGCGTCATGAGGCCGAGCGCCAGGACCGTGCCGGGGACGGCATATCCAAGGCCCGCCACGAAGAGCGCTCCCCTGGTCAGGGAGTTCTTGGAAAGACGCGCCGCCGAGACCAGCACGATGGCAAGGATCAGAACCGCAGCTGTCGCCATGACCGAAAGGCCGATGGTGGTCATGAAGTGGCTGAGGAAATCCGTGTCGAACTGCTCGATCAGCCCACCCCGCATGATTTCGCGCAGCAGGAAGGCCGTCGGCAGGACAAAGCCGAGGAATACAGGCACGGCGCAAAGCACCGTGGCAACCCAGGCGCGTCCGCCAAGGAGAGGAACAGGCTGCACGATGCGGTGCCGCTTGGGCGAGAGGGCATAGCGCCGGTCCCGACGTCCGTGTCGTTCGATCAGGATCAGACCCACCACGAAGGCAAGCATCACGCAGGCGATCTGCGCCGCCCCTGCAAGGCTGCCGCGGTTGAGCCAGGTGGTGTAGACCGACACGGTGAGGGTGCGCACGCCGAGATATTCGCTTGCGCCGATGTCGTTCAAGGCCTCGAGAAGCGCCAGCGACAGGCCCACGGCCAGAGCCGGCCTGGCGAGCGGCAGTGCGATGATGCGGAACAGCTTGAGCCGGCTCGCGCCAAGGGTGCGCGCCACTTCCATCATGCTCGCGCTCTGGGTCAGGAACATCGCCCGCGCGGCGATGTAGATATAGGGATAGAGCACGGCGGACATCACCAGGATGCAGCCGGGAAGCGAGCGGATCTCCGGAAACCAGTACTCGGACCGGGATCTCCAGCCCATAACGTCGCGCAGCGCCATCTGAACGAGTCCCGCGGAATCGAAGATTTCCACGTAGATGTAGGCCGTGATGTAGGTGGGCACGGCCAGCGGCAGGGGCAGGAGCCACACCAGGATGCTGCGGGCCGGAAAGCGATGGGCGGTCACGAGCCAGGCGGTCGTAATGCCCATGGAGCCTGCCAGGACCGCAATCCCCGAGAGGAGCGCCAATGTGTCGAGCGTGCTCGCCGGCAGCACGTTGGCGATCAGGTGCGGCCAGATTTCCGTATCGCCCTCGGCCGCGATGCCGAGCAGGGAGGCAAGCGGCATGAGCACGAGCAGGCCGGCCGCAGCCACGGCAGCCGAAACCCACAACGGGATGCGGTTTGCCTTTCGTGGAACGGCGCGGGGTGCGGTCTGGGCGTGTGCGGTCACGGTCAAATGCAAACGGCGCCACCGTTGCCGGCAGCGCCTCTCTGGAGCAGGAGAGGGCGGCCGGAAAGGCCGCCCTGCTGGCTTATTGGTCGAAGCCGACTTTGTCGACCAGCTCGCTTGCCTTCTTGCGGTGCTTGGCGATCTCGGCGATCGGCACATTGTCGGCCTTGAGCTCACCGAAGGAGGCGATGGTCGGGTGGATCTTGATGCCCGCCTTCACAGGATACTCGGAGTTGGCTTCGGCATGGATCCGCTGGGACTCGTCCGAGACCATGTACTCCATGAACTTCTGGGCATTGGCCTTGTTGGGAGCGTGCTTCGCCAGGGCGAGGCCCGAGACGTTCACATGGGTGCCGCCGCCCTCGAAGGTCGGGAGCAGCACGTTGATGGCCTCGCCCCACTTCTTCTGCTCGGCGTCGTTGCCGTTGAGCATGAGAGAGACATAGTAGGTGTTGCCGACAGCGATGTCGCAGACGCCGGCCAGGATGTCCTTGGCCTGCTCACGGTCGCCGCCCGAGGGCTTCTTGGCGAGGTTGGCCTTCACGCCCTTCAGCCATTCCTCGGCCTTGGCCTCGCCCTTATGGGCGATCATGGCAGCGATCAGGCTGATGTTGTAAAGGTGCTGGCCAGAGCGGATGCAGACCTTGCCCTTCCACTTGGGGTCGGCGAGCTCCTCGTAAGAGATCTTGTCCTGCTTCACGCGCTCCTTGGAGGCGTAGACGACGCGTCCGCGCAAGGCGATGCCGAACCAATGGCCTTCCGGATCGCGGTAGGCGGCCGGAATGACCTTCTCGAGGGCTTCCGACTTGACCGGCTGCGTCACGCCGTAATCCTTCGCAGCCTGGAGGCGGCCGATATCGACGGTGATGATCACGTCGGCCGGGCTGTTCTGGCCCTCGGTGCGGATACGCTCCTCGAGGCCGTTGTTGATGAAGATCGTGTTGACCTTGATGCCGGTCTCTTTGGTGAACTCGTCGAGGACGGGCTTGATCAGGCCGGGCTCGCGGGTGGTGTAGATGTTCAGCGCTTCCTGCGCAGAGGCAGAAACGCCCGATCCGGCCAGAGCGCCAAAGGCGGCTGCACCAAAGAGCAGGCCGCGCGCAAACGTGTTGGTCGCCATCATGAATTCCTTCAGCAACGATTACGGGCAGGCGTTCGACCGCGCCCATCGAGGCTGCAAGAACCATGTCCGGAGGTGAGGGTCAATGAAAATTCAAATTATATCAATAACTTATAAAAATTCTAAACTGCATCTTCTTTATAGACATTCTAAGCTGAGGCGGCTTTCTGCACGGTTCCAACCTCCGGCATGGCGGCTCGAAGGCGGGTGATCTCCTCTTCCATCCTCTCCATGTTGTGGAAGAGGCGCTCGCTGGTGAGCCGCAGGAAGTAGAAACCGAACTGGGGGTTCTGGAAGTAGAGCTGGCGCACCTCGTCATAGGAGATGCTCAGCACTTCGCCAGCTTCCAGGCATTCGAGAGTCTGGGTGCGCGTATTGTCAGGCGACAGGAAGCCCATCTCGCCTACAACCTGACCCTGAAGAAGATCCATGCCCATCTCCTTCAGGCGGTAGCGCCCGGAGATCGTGTAGAACATGCAGGTGGCCACATCGCCCTTGGCGAACAGCACTTCCCCAGCCTTGGTCTTGCGGCGGGTCATGAAGGGCTTAAGCCAGTCCATGGACAAATCGCTCTTCGAGGCGTGCTTCACGCGCTTAATGAGGCGCAGCATCTGATAGAGGCGCACGCTGTTGAGCGGGAGCAGGATCAGATTGACCACCAAGCTCGGATAATTATGCGTGTAGGACGAGAAGATCAGCGAGCAGATGTTCGCCCCGATCCCGATGCAGCGCAGCGGGATGATGGTCTTCATCGCGCTGCCCGTAATGGCAAGGGCTGCCCCAAACCAGCCGATTGCCTCAACCCAAGTCATGAGCTCTTACTCCGCATTTTCCTCTGCCGTTGCGTCATATACCATCATGGTGGGAGGACGCACCAGCTTTGCTCCAAGCCGAGTCGCCCCTTGTAGCGGCTTGGAAACCGGATGCAAAACGGTTGCGTCATCATGTAGCGCGTGGCAAGCATGGGTTCGCACCGCGGATAAGGGCCGGGAATGGCAGCAGGCCAATTCAGGATGCTGAAGTGTGGAATTGCCGGTGTTGAAGCCGTCATGGCCCAGTCAAGCCATGCGTTCCCGCGGCACACTCACGACCAATTCGGCATCGGCGTGATCGAACGCGGCGCTCAGAAATCCCTGAGCGGTCGGGGCGTGGTGGAGGCCGGGCCTGGGGACACGATTACCGTCAATCCCGGCGAGGTTCACGACGGCATCCCGGTCGGCGATGCTGGCCGTATGTGGCGCATGCTGTATTTCGATCCTTGGCGGGTGGCGGATGCAGTCTGTGACATGAGCGAGGGTAGGCTAGCCAACCATGAGCTGTCGCACCCGGTCATCAACGATGACCGTCTCGCCCATCGGTTTCGAGGTCTTTTCATTGCGTTAACATCCATGCCTGCAGAAGAGAGTGCCTTTCAAAGTGAGGAGCAACTGCTGTTGCTGCTGGCTTCCATGGTGCGGGAGCAAGGCGTTTGCGCTGTGGGCAAAGGGATCCCGCAAGCCATCGCCAGGGCACAAAGCCGAATTGACGAAGACCCGACAACAACCCTGACCCTGCCGGACCTCGCGCAAGCCTGCGGCTTAAGCCGCTTTCAGGTTATCCGCGGCTTTGCCCGTGCCACCGGATTAACGCCCCATGCCTATATCCTGCAGAGGCGCGTTCAACTCGCAAGGCGCCTGATTGCGCGCGGGACCTCGCTGGCGGATGCGTCGCTCGACAGCGGCTTTGCCGATCAAAGCCATATGACGCGGATGTTCGTGCGCACCTATGGCGTCTCGCCCCGCACCTATGCCGACGCCATCCTTCGGTAGCTTCGATCTAGACTGCAATTTCGTTCAAGACGACAGGGCTCTGCTGCCTCATTCTCCTGCAGCGCCTAATCATACGGCTCCCCTGATGGGCCGCACGATCTTGGACCGGAGGAGGATGATGAGCATAGAGTTTCTGATCACGTCGCTGATCATGATCGCGTCGCCCGGCACGGGCGCACTCTATACGCTGGCGGCGGGGCTCTCCCGCGGGGCTCGGGCCAGCGTGATTGCAGCCTTCGGATGCACCCTTGGGATCGTGCCCCACATGGCTGCCGCCATCATGGGGTTGGCTGCGCTCATCCATACGAGCGCTCTTGCTTTCGAGGCCCTCAAATACCTGGGCGTGATCTACCTGCTCTACATGGCCTGGAATGCGCTGAAGGAGCGAGGCGCATTGCGGGTGGACCAGGAAGTGGATGCCCGCTCCGCGCTGCAGGTCATCGGCACCGCCGTGTTGATCAACATCCTCAATCCAAAGCTGTCGATCTTCTTCCTTGCCTTCCTGCCGCAGTTCGTCAGCGTCGATGAACCTTCTCCGCTCTCGCGCATGCTCCTGCTGAGCCTTGTGTTCATGCTGCTGACCTTCATGGTCTTTGCCGTCTACGGGCTGTTTGCAGCCGCGGTCCGCCAGCATGTGGTCTCAAGGCCGAAGGTCCTGATGTGGATGCGCCGCAGTTTTGCGGGAGCCTTCGTGGCTCTTGGGGCCAAGCTGGCGCTTGCCGAGCGTTAGGACCGTCCCGGCACGCTCAAGGCGCGTCGTGGGGCGTTCGTTCCGGTCTGAGGACGGACTGCAGGGCGTGCCGAGGTGCTGCCGGAGATGGACGGCGGCGGGGGAACGGGATCACGCGGCAGAACGCCGACAGCCTCGGTGGAGGCGGTGCAGGCGCTCAAAGTGAGGCCGACAAGAAGAACGGCAGGGATCGTCAAGGCGCTACGCATGGTCATGCTCCACAAACAGAGGGGAAAGCTAGACCATAGAGAGAAGATGTCGAGTCTTTGTCTGCGGGGATGAAAACTGCACCTGTAAAAATGCACCTGTAGGGCTCCTCTCATCGGGGTTTGAGCCTACCTTAAGAAGGAGGTAGGCTTGAGAGGTCTTTGGGAGACTCATGAAGGATTTTTACGGCGTGCCGGTTCGAGTGCTACTCCTGGGCGGCAGACCCTGTGCGGGGGCTTTGATGGCCTTCTTCGTTTGCATGGGGGGAGCGGCGGCCAAGTGCCAAGATGCGCCGGGAGCCGGAGTCGATTGGTCCGGATGCTCAAAGGCACGCCTGATGCTGACGGGCGAGGACCTGACCGGAACCATCTTTCAACGGTCGCTCCTGACCCTCAGCGACTTCGCCTCCTCGAAAATGGCGGGAGCCAATCTCAGCGAGACGGAGATCAGCCGGACCCGGTTCGAAGGGGCCGACCTGTCGCGGGCGGATTTCACCAAGGCGCTTGGCTGGCGCGCCAATTTCGGACAGGCCAACCTCGCGGGCGCGGTTTTCAGTTCGGCCGATATGAGCCGCTCGAACTTCGCCCAGGCCAAGGCGGCCGGCGCGAATTTCAGCAAAGCCGAACTGAATCGCTCCGATTTCAGCGGCGCCGATTTGACAGGCGCTAAATTGTCGAAGGCGGAACTCGCCCGTGTCCTGTTCCAAAGCGCCAAGGTCACGAAGGCTGACTTCAGCTATTCGAACCTCTCGCGCGCCAGGCTGGACGGGCTGGATCTCCAGGGGGCGAACTTCACAGGCTCTTACCTGTATCTCACCCAGCTCGGCGGCGCGAACCTGAGGGAGGTCACCGGCCTCACGCAGGCGCAGGTCGACATTGCCTGCGGCACAGCGCAGACCCAGCTGCCTGCGGGCCTGACGGCCCCGAAATCCTGGCCCTGCAAGGAAGAAGAGGATTGAGCAGCCTGGCTTGCAGGTGAACCAAAGCCCCAGCGTAGCCGTTAAACCTTTGAACGGTTCTGCCTGAAGGCCCACCATTGCGTTTCTTTGGAGGAGTGCACTCGATTGACCACGCTCAAGGAATTCGAGGATGCCCTGCGGGAGCAGGGAATGCACATGGCCCTCGCCATCCTGCAGAAGCTTCGGGACAGGGATCGCACCAAGCGGTCGGTTGCTCCTGCCCGCCGCATTGCAGGACGCAAGATGACGCCGGAGCTCGCCAAGCGGATCCTGGAGCTTCATGCGACCACCGAGATGACGCAACAGGAGATCGCCTTCCAGCTTGGCGTCAATCAGGGCCGGGTCAACGAGGTGATCAAGCGCGGCAAGTGGCTGGATGACAACCCGGCGGCCCCAGAGGCGATTGCAAGGGATAAGGCCAAGGCCAGAATGGCGAACTCGGTGGGCCGGAAGCGAACTGAGACCCGGGAGATCAGAGCGGTTGCATCGTCTTCCGACAAGAAGCGCCCAACCCCTAAGCCAAGCAATCAGGCTCAACTTCTCCTGGGCGATCTGTGAGTTGCTGGGCGGCGAGAATGTCAGAAAAAACCCTGCCCGAGAGGGCAGGGTTAAGTGATCTCCTCGCCTTCGGGTGTCATGCCGAAAACAAGTACATTAGGGCATGATCAGAAATTGATGTCAAATTAGTTAAAGCTGATTTCTTATCGATTATTTTCCCGATGCTTTGACAATATTCTTTGTCTCTAAATGGGTACTACTTTCCCTGTTTTCGAATCATGCTGTAATAGTCAAGTGTTGCCTATTTACAATAGTATTTCCTTAGGGAAGGAGCATAAGCTTATCTCGTGAGTCCTCACACAAGGGGTTACGGTCATGAGAAAGTGCGTTCTAAGACTCCTGACAGGGGTTGCAGGCCTGACGCTTGCTGCATCCGCTGTCTCTGCCGCGGACCTTCCCGCCCGCGAAGCTCCTCCCCCGGCGCCGGTCTTTACAGCGGCTCCCGTCTTCACCTGGACCGGCTTCTACGGTGGCTTGAATGCCGGCTGGGGCTGGCGCAGCGACGATGAGGAATCCGTCGTCCTGACGCCCGGCCCCGGCACACCGGGTCTTGCCGGCACCCTCGTCTTCCCGGACAATGAGGATGGCGGTTTCACCGGTGGCGCTCAGATTGGCTACAACTACCAGATCGGCTCCTTCGTGGTCGGCCTTGAGGCCGATATCCAATGGGCCGACACCGGCGACGATGAAGAGGTTCTGTTCACTCCGGGTCCTGGGGCCACTGGCGTCTTTGTCCCCGGCACGTTTGAGAATGAGGACGCTGATTGGTTCGGCACGGTGCGTGGCCGGGTAGGTTTCGCGTTCGATCGTGTCCTGATCTACGGCACCGGCGGCTTTGCGTATACGGATGAGAATACCGGCTGGGCTGTTGGCGGCGGCGTCGAATGGGCTGTGCCCATTACCCTGTTCGGCTCCTCGGCAGTAACCTTCGGGGTGGAAGGCCTGTGGCTCAGCTTCGAGGATGACGATAACGGCGACAGGACCATCGGCACGTTCACCCCGGCTGAGGGAGGGGACCCGGTTGCGGTCTCCTTGCCTGCTGACGACGAGGATCAGGATTTCTTCGTCGCTCGTGCGAAGCTGAACTTCAAGTTCGGCACCTACTAGACTTCGGTACATCGGAGACGAGAAAGGCTCGGGCTGAACCCCGGGCCTTTTTGCAAGCTAGCGCCCGACAAGACGCCGTGATGCTGAGATTGGTCGGGAAGCAAATGGCCGCGACCGTCCTTATGGATCTATGGTCGCGGCCCCGGCCCGTAGTTGCCCCCACGGGATATTCAGGCCTAGACCCTGAAAACGTGACCTCAATGAGGCACCAGCTAGGCCATAAAATTTTTTCAAACTTTTTTGGAACCAACTCCCATAGCCGGCGTTGGTATGCATCTCCGGTCTTTTTTGCCCCTACGGCCGGACACCTTAGAGCACCCTCACGGGTGCTCTTTCTTTTTGTGGCTCGGAAATCAGAGCTGCCGAATCAGTCTCAAGCTTGAGCTTATGAACAGTGGATCTGCTGTTCAATCCCTTATTTTGCAAGGATTTTCGACTGAGACGAAAGGCTGATCGCCAGTTGCGGGCGTGGATCTCAGTCATACTTTCGCTCGTCTGCAATCACCTTGCCGTCGTTCGGAAGGCTCCCGGGACCTGTCAGCCTCACCAGCCCCTTCACCTTTGCTAAATTCTGAAGCGTTGCCGCAACGGCATCAACGAGCGCATCGCTTGGAGTGGTTGTTTCCGCCTGCAGCGTCATGACGTCGGCCTCGCCCTCACGGGTGACGACCAGGCGCAGGCGGCCGAGCTCAGGGTGGCGCCGGCCGATCTCCGCCACCTGCTCTGGGCGCACGAACATGCCTTTGACCTTGGTGGCCTGGTCGGCACGGCCCATCCAGCCTTTGATGCGCATGTTGTTGCGCCCGCAGGCGCTGAGGCCCGGCATCGATGCCGTCAGATCCCCAAGGGCGAGGCGGATGAACGGGCGGTGCGGATCGAGGGTCGTCACGACGATCTCGCCAACATCCCCGTCCGGCACAGGATCGCCGGTGCCTGGACGAACGATCTCGACGATAATGTCCTCGTTGACCACGAGCCCTTCGCGGGCGGAGGTCTCGTAGGCGATGAACCCGAGATCCGCCGTGGCATAAGCTTGGTAGGCATCTATGCCCCTTGCGGAGAACTCCTC
>JALYFY010000200.1 GCA_030777385.1 Pseudomonadota bacterium
ACGTCATGCGCGCCTTGGCCGGATCCGGCGTGACCATGATGGTGGTGACCCACGAGATGGGGTTTGCCCGACAGGTGGCTGACCGCGTCATCTTCATGGACAGCGGACGCATCGTCGAAGTCGGCACTCCGGCTGAGATATTCGACACACCGCGCGAGGAGCGCACCCGCAACTTCCTGGGCGCAGTCCTGAACCACTGATGCCCGTTTTCCAGGAGATATTCCATGACCCAGATCGCTCTGGACCTCGATCATGTGCGTCGCCAGTTCCCGGGTCTCGACCGTGGCTGGACGCTGTTCGACAACGCCGGCGGCTCGCAGATCCTGAAGGGCGCGGTCGATCGGATGACTGCATTCCTGTACGAAAACAACGTGCAGATCGGTGGGACTTATGACCTTTCCGTGGCCGCCGCCGAGTCCCTTCGCGAGGCCCGTGTCGCGGCCGCGACCCTGATGAACGCCGGCAGGCCCGAGGAGATCATCTTCGGCCCTTCCACGACCGTTCTTCTGCAGAACCTCTCGCGAGCGATGCGGAGCCAGCTCTCGCCGGGCGACGAGGTCATCGTTTCGGGCGCCGACCACGAGTCCAACATCGGACCTTGGGTGGCCCTGACGGAAATCGGCGTCATCGTGAAGTTCTGGCCCCTGAATCGTGACACGATGGCGCTCGACCTCGAGGATCTGGGCGCGATCATGACCGACCGCACCCGGCTGGTCTGCGTGACCCACGTCTCGAATATCCTGGGCCAGGTGCATCCGATCGCCGAGTTCGCCCGCTTCGTGCATGAAAGGGGTGCGCGCATCTGCGTGGATGCGGTGGCCTATGCCCCCCACCGGGCGATCGACGTCCAGGCCTGGGACGTCGATTACTACGTCTTCAGCCTCTACAAGACCTACGGTCCCCACTACGCCGTCATGTTCGGCAAGCATGAGCACCTTCTGGAGCTCGACGCCCTGTACCATTATTTTTACGGCAAGGACAAAGTCCCGGGCAAGCTCGAGCCGGGCAATCCGAGCTACGAATGCGCGACAACCACGGTCGCGATCCGGGATTACCTGTCCGGCCTTGGCAGCGCGGCAGGCAGTTCCCGCGCAGGCCTGGAGGCGGGCTTCGCGGCCATCACGGCGCAGGAGGATGCCCTTGTCGGGCGGCTACTTGCATATCTTACCGGCCGCAATGACTGCCGGATCTTCGGAGCCACCCGGAACGAAGGATCCAGGCGCATCCCGACGGTCGCCTTCCGTTTCCAGGGCCGCGACTCGGGCGCAGTCGCGAAGGCCGTGGACGCGCATGGCATCGCGATCCGGCATGGCGATTTCCATTCCCGCCGTCTTGTCGAGGATCTTGGCCAGATCGGGGACGGCGGCCTCCTGCGTGTCTCGATGGTGCATTACAACACGCTCGAGGAGGTGGATCGGCTCTGCGGTGCCTTCGACGCGATCCTCCGGGAGGCGGCGTAAGGATGCTCGACCTCGTCATCCGCAATGGGACCGTGGTCACCGCCTCTGACGTGACCCGCTGCGACATCGGCATTCGCGACGGGCGGATCGTGACGCTCGGGGAGGCTCTGCCACCCGGCGAGAGCGAGGTCGATGCGACCGGGCTCTACGTGCTGCCCGGTGGGATCGACAGCCATGTTCATATCGCGCAGCCCTCGGGCGATGGCATCGTCATGGCGGACGACTTCGAGAGCGGCACGCGATCGGCTCTCGCGGGGGGCAACACAACCCTGCTGCCCTTCTGCCTCCAGCAGAAAGGCCAAAGCCTGCGGGCAGCCCTGGACGGGTACCACGCGCTCGCGGCCGGACGATGCCTGACCGATGTCAGCTTCCATCTGATCGTGACCGACCCGACGCCCAGCGTCCTCGGCCAGGAGATGCCCGCGCTGGTCGAGGCCGGCTACACCTCCATCAAGGTGTTCATGACCTATGAGGGGCTGCGGCTCCGGGATGACGAGATCCTCGCAACTCTCGATGCGGCGCGTGGATGCGGTGCCCTGGTGATGGTGCATTGTGAGAACGAGGACGCCATCCGCTACCTGATCGGCAAGCAGGAGCAGTTGGGCGACCTCGCGCCCAGGGGCCACGCGTCCTCTCGCCCGATCGCGGCCGAGCGCGAGGCGACGCACCGGGCCCTGTCGCTGGCCGAGATCGTCGACGTGCCGGTGGTCATCGTGCATGTCTCGAACCGCGCGGCGATGGAGGAGATTGCCCGCGCACGCGGACGGGGGGCCAAGGTGGTCGGCGAAACCTGTCCGCAATACCTGATGCTGACGGCCGACGATCTGGACCGCGATGGAATGGAAGGCGCCAAGTTCGTCTGCTCGCCTCCGCCGCGGGATGCGGAAAGCCAGGCGGCCTGCTGGCAGGGCTTGGAACAGGGCATCTTCGACCTCTACTCCTCGGACCATTGCCCCTTCCGGTTCGACGATCCGGAAGGGAAGCTAAATGATCAGGGCAGGAAGCACTTCCGCTGGATACCCAACGGGATTCCCGGCGTTGAAACCCGTCTGCCGATCCTGTTCTCCGAGGGCGTGATGGCGGGTCGGATCGATCTTTGCAGGTTCGCCGCCTTGACTGCGACCAACCACGCCAAGCTTTATGGCCTCTATCCACGGAAGGGGACGATCGCGGTCGGCTCGGATGCCGATCTGGCGCTCTGGGACCCGCGTGAGACCCGCGTCATCCGCAACGATGACCTGCATCATGGGGCCGACTACACGCCCTACGAAGGGCTTGAGGTTACGGGATGGCCCACGACCGTCATACTCCGCGGACGGATCGCGGTCCGCGATGGAGCAGTGCTCGCAGGCCCTGGCAACGGAGAATACCTGCGGCGGGATCGGAGCTCGCTCATCGGCCCAGGCGAGAGGGTTCAGCGATGAGCCCTCAGCCGGCCTTGCCTGAGAACACAGATCGACTGCTCTCAGGAATGCGGGCCCAGGAGTTGGCGCCAAGAAGAGC